>NZ_JALJRC010000120.1:0-353 GCF_024519925.1 Cytobacillus sp. Bac17
CCCCGCTCTTCAATTAAGGCTTTATAACTTCGCGATTGCCCATATACTTCCTCCCTCCCTCCTTCCTTCTTCCCCTTCCTTCCTCCTTCTTCTCCTTTTCTCTACTCTCTTCCCCCTTTCTTCCTCTCTCCCTTCCCTCTCCCTTCCTTTTTTTCCCCTTCTCCTTCTTTCCTTTCTTCTCTCTCCTTTTCCCCTCCTTTCCTCTCTTCTCCTTTTCCCTCTTCCTCTCCCCCCCCTCCCCTTCCCTTCTTCTTCTTTCCCTTCCCTTCTTCTTTCCTCTTCTCTTCTCCCTCTTTCTTTTTCCCTCCCCCTCCCCTTTTTCTCCTATTTTAACAATTACCTTAATACCTTAA
>NZ_JALJRC010000121.1:0-351 GCF_024519925.1 Cytobacillus sp. Bac17
GGGGCAATTTTCTTAAAATTCCGGTGGTAAATATTACTATAAAAAAACACCCCCATCTTATCCCTTTTTTCTTATTTTTTTCTTCTCCCTTTCTTTCCTCCCCTTCTCTCCTCTTTCTTTCCCTCTTCCTTTCCCTCTCTTCCCTTCTCCCCTCCCTTTTTTCCCTCTTCTCCTCCTTCCTCCTCCTTTCTCCTTTTTCCCCTCTCTTCCTTTCTCTTCTCTTTCCTCTTCTTCTCCTTTTTCTCCTCCTCCCTCCCTCTCTCCTTCCTCTTTCCTCTCCTTTCCTTCCCTTTCCCCTTCCTTTCCTTCTCTCTTCCTCTCTTCTTTTCTTTCCCTCTCTTTCCCTTCTCT
>NZ_JALJRC010000122.1:0-350 GCF_024519925.1 Cytobacillus sp. Bac17
GGTGGGGCGGGAGGGCAAAGGAGGAGAGAAAAGGGAAGGAGGAAGAAGAAAAAAGGGAGGAGAGGAAGCGAGAAAAAGAAGAAGGAGGAAGGAAGAGGAGGGGAAAAGGAGGGGAAAAGAAGAGGGGGGGGGGGGAAGAAAGAGGAAGGAGGGAGGAGAGGAAGGAAGAAGAGAGGGGGAGGAAGGGAGAAAAAAAGGAAAGAGGAAGGGGAGGGGAGAGAAGGAGAAGGAAAAAGAGGGGGGAAGGGGGAAAAAGGGAGAGGAAGAGGTTATTGGAAAAGGATTTGATAAAAAGGAAAATCAACCCAATTGGCAGCATAGGATATGTTGAAAAATCCTGTTTGAGAGGG
>NZ_JALJRC010000123.1:0-347 GCF_024519925.1 Cytobacillus sp. Bac17
CCTTCATCGGCTCCTAGTGCCAAGGCATTCACCGTGCGCCCTTTCTAACTTAACCTACTTCGGCCGCTGATCGACTGCGGATCTCTGCGTCAGCTCTCTCGCTCCGCTCCTCACGTACTGAAGTACGCTCCGGTGCTCACTCGGTCGCTTCCTTGATCTCCTTGCCGCTCATCGTCCTCATGGTTTGTGCTCTTACTTATTTTCAAAATAAGAGAAAAAAACTAAGATGGCGATTACTCGGTTATTGCTTCTTCATTAACATTATCTAGTTTTCAAAGAACGAATCTTTCATTGAGAGATTGAACTCTCAAAACTGAACGAACAAAACGCGTCACGTTTCATGTAAA
>NZ_JALJRC010000124.1:0-335 GCF_024519925.1 Cytobacillus sp. Bac17
GGAGCTGAATCAATATGAAGATTGAAAAAAGGAGAAAGAAGAAAAAAAAGGGGAGGGAGGAAGGGAAGAAAAAAGGGGAAGAGGAAGCTAAGAAAAAGGAAAAGAAGGAAGAAGGAAGAGGGAAAGGAGAAAGGGGAAGAGGGAGGGAGGAGAGGGGAAGAAGAAGAGGAGAAAAGGAAGGAAGGGAGGGAGGAAAGAAGAGGAAGAAGAGGAAGGAAGAGAGGGGAAAGGAAAGAAAGAGAAGGGGAGAAGAGAAGGAGAGAGGAAGAGGGGGGGAATTGAAAGTAAGGAAGAGATTGAAAAGAAAGGTGAAAAGTTTTATGAAAATAAAAATA
>NZ_JALJRC010000125.1:0-335 GCF_024519925.1 Cytobacillus sp. Bac17
CTAAGGGTATTGGCCAGGGCATGGTTTGCCTTTTCCCCCCTTCCCCCTGGTTCTTTCTCCTTCTTCTCTTCTCCCCCCCCCTCCTTTTTCTCCCCTTTTCCTTCTTTTTCCCTTCTTTCTTCCTTCTCCTTTTCCCCCTTCCCTCTCCCTCTTTTTCCCTTCCTTCCTTTTCCCTTTCTCCCCTTCTTCTCCTTCCCCCTTCTCTTTCTTTTTTCTTTCCTCCCCCCTTTTTCCTCTTCTCTCTTTTCCTCTCCTTCTCTTCCCCTCTCTTCTTTTCCCTCCCTCCTTTTCTCTCCTCTTTTTTCCTTCTCCTCTTCTCCCTTCTTTATATCCCC
>NZ_JALJRC010000126.1:0-332 GCF_024519925.1 Cytobacillus sp. Bac17
TCATGCCTATTTGAAAAACCCGCCACTCTCTTCGCCTCTTTTCCAGTCTATTTGTCCGCTTCCCCTGTCTGTTTGCCGCCTCCCCCTTCTCCTTTCCTTCCTCCTCTTCTCCTTTCCTCTTTCCCCCCTTCCTTTTTTTTTCCCCTCCCCTCCCTCCCTTTCCTCTTTCTTCCTTCCTCTTCTTTTTCCTCTCTCTTCCTTTCCTTTCCTCTTCCTCCCCCCTTCCCTCCTTCTTTTTCTTCCCTCTTCTCCTCTTCCCTCCTCCCCCCCTTCCTTCTCTCCCCCTTTCTCCCCTTCTTTCTCTCTCTTCCTCTCTTCTTTTCTTTCCCTCT
>NZ_JALJRC010000127.1:0-329 GCF_024519925.1 Cytobacillus sp. Bac17
AAGAAGAGGAGAGGGAAAGAGGAAAAGAAAGAAGGGGGGGGAGAAGGGAGAGGGGGAAAAAGAGGGAAAAGGAGGAAGAGGGAAGAAAAGAAGGGGAGGAGGGGGAGAGAGGAGGAAGAAAAAAGGAAGGAAAGAGAAAAAGGGGGGAAGGGGGAAAGAGGAGAGAAGAGGGAGGAGGGGGGGGGAAAAGAAAGGGGGGGGAGAAGGAGAGAGGAAGGAAAGAGGGGGAAGGAGGGAGGAAAAAGGGGAGGGAGGAAGGAGGGGGGGAAGAAAGGGAAGAAGGAAGGAAAGGAAAAGGAAGGGAAAAAGAAAGGAGGGGGAAAGAGGGA
>NZ_JALJRC010000128.1:0-327 GCF_024519925.1 Cytobacillus sp. Bac17
GTTTTAAATCGCCAATATTGACGATTGTTTCCTTTTTTCCCTCCAAATCCATTTTCCCTTCTTCCCCCTTTTTCTTCTTCCTCTCCTTCTCTCTTCCTTCCTCTTCTTTCCCCCCCCCCCTTCCTTCCCCCCCTCCCTCCTCTCTTTTTTCTTCCCTTTCTTCTCTTTCCCCTTCTTTTTCTTTCTCCTCCCCTCCTTCCTCTTCCCTTCCTCCCTTCCCTTCCTCCCTTCCTTCCCTTTCCTCTTTTTCCTCCTTCCCCTTCCCCTCTTTCTTTTCCTCCCTTCCCTCTTCTCTTCTTTCCTTTCTTCCCTCCCCCCTTTCCTTCC
>NZ_JALJRC010000129.1:0-318 GCF_024519925.1 Cytobacillus sp. Bac17
TCCCTGTTTTCTGCTTCTTCTGTCCGAAGTGGCACTAAGTTCGGACTCACTCTCCCTGTTTTCTGCTTCTTCTGTCCGAAGTGGGACTAAGTTCGGACTCACTCTCCCTGTTTTCTGCTTCTTCTGTCCGAAGTGGCACTAAGTTCGGACTCACTCTTGCTGTTTTTTTCCCTTCTTCTGTCCGAAGTGACGCTAAGTTCGGACTCACTCTCCCTGTTTTCTGCTTCTTTCTGTCCGAAGTGGCACTAAGTTCGGACTCACTTTCCCTGTTTTCTGCTTCTTCTGTCCGAAGTGGCACTAAGTTCGGACTCACTCTCC
>NZ_JALJRC010000012.1:0-143990 GCF_024519925.1 Cytobacillus sp. Bac17
GAGCCGCAACTAGACAAACCGAAATGTGGAGGCGACTGCTCAGGGACGACAAGCATAAGACGAGCCCTGCAAGAAGGTGTTCTTTCCTTCTGGAAGGGATTGGCTTATGTCTCGAGTCCCTAGAAGCCGAAACAAGACAAGCTTGTGACCTCGAGGGGGTAGGCTACTTGCGCTAGACAGTTATTGAAGTTCAAAGTTTCACTTGCTAAACTTTTAGAAAAACGATGGACACCTTCTGAACTTTTAGAACATTCTAACTGTTCGACCTTATTATAATATAATGCTGGTTCTATGACAATTAGAATACGACCTTACAATCAGGAAGATATTTTTTTCAGAGGGCTGTCCAGCCTATCGGGGATATTCTTTTTAATGGACATAAAAAAAATCGCCATATATAATGGCGATTTTCCCATATCCTTATTTCACAAAAATATTATGTTATGAAAAATATATAAATGGCCCCTATAAGAAGAAACACTCCGCTAAGAACCAGCAGAACCTTTGCTAACTTTTCCAATGTTAATTCTCTCCTTATGATAAACCTGCACCAATGACATAAGACAATCCGATTGACAGCACCATGGAAATAAAACCGACTGCTTTGTTATTATTTTCAATTTCTTCGTCAATTCTAAACTTAGGTGTTAAAAATTCAAAAATGAAATAGCCGATCAACAAAAGAAAAAATCCAAAAATTCCCCACGTAATCATTGTCAGCAAGGTATCATTATGCATGATGGAATGTCTGAAGATATTGGCAATCCCAAAAATTTTCCCGCCGGTCGCCATCGCTACAGCGACATTTCCATTTTTGATTTCTTCCCAATTGCGATACTTGGTAACTAATTCAAAAACAGCTAAAAAAACAATCATACATAAAATGACTACACTATAATAAGCAGCTGTCTGAATAAATTCATTTTCCCAAAATTCTTTCATTTCCATTCTCCCCGCTGGAATTTAAGTACCCTCCCCCCTAATAAAAAACAAAAGGAGAGCGGGTGGCAAAGCTTATTTAAATTCAACGACTGTAACCCCTGTGCCGCCTTCTCCTGCTTCACCAAATCGAATTTTTTTAACTGACCTGTGATTTTTCAGATATTCCTGAACACCCTGCCTCAAAGCACCAGTCCCTTTACCATGAATGATGGAGACACGGGGATATCCAGCTAAAAGGGCATCATCTATATATTTCTCCACTCTTAAAAGTGCGTTTTCATATCGTTCGCCCCGTAAATCAAGTTCAAGGCTCACATGAAAATCTTTGCCTTTTACTGTTGCTACTGGTTTTGTTTCAACAGGTTTTGGACTCTTGACATATTCTAAATCCCTTTCGGCTACTTTCATTTTTAAGATGCCGATTTGAACCTGCCATTCATTGTCAGACACCTTTTCAAGCAAATGCCCTTTTTGTCCAAAACTCAGAACTTTTACCTCATCGCCTGCTTCAAACACATGTTTATTATTCTTTGGCTTTAATTTATTCTTTGCTGAGCTCATCTGCGGTGCAGCTTCGGACAGGCGTTTCTTTGCTTCTATCAGCTCATGTTCCTTCACTTCAGCATGTTTCTCCATGCGCATTTTTCTTAAGTCGCGGATAATTTCTTCTGCTTCTGCCTTGGCTTTCTCAACGATATCCTCGGCTCTTTCTGCTGCTTTCTCATGCATTGCATCTTTTTCCTCATAAAATTCAGCCATTTGCTTTTGCAGATCTTTATGAAGTTTTTCTGCACTTTTCAAAAAGTCATTGGCTTCTTCCATGTCAGCCTCTGCTTGTCTGCGGCTTTCTTCAAGGGATGCAATCATATTTTCAACCTGATTTGTATCTGCTCCTATATAGGATCTTGCGGTCTCAATCACTTGATCCTTGAGCCCAAGCCGTTTTGATATTTCAAAAGCATTGCTTCGGCCCGGAACCCCAATCAGCAGCTTATAGGTTGGACTAAGCGTTTCAATATCAAATTCAACACTGGCGTTGATAACTCCTTCTCTGTTATAGCCATAGGCTTTCAGTTCAGGATAATGAGTTGTGGCGATAACTCTTGCCCCCCGCTTGTATACTTCTTCAAGAATAGAAATCGCCAGGGCAGCACCTTCCTGCGGATCTGTACCTGCACCAAGCTCATCGAATAATACCAGACTATTGAAGTCAACCTGGTCAAGAATATCCACGATATTAACCATATGCGAAGAGAAAGTACTCAAGCTTTGTTCAATTGACTGTTCATCCCCGATATCAGCATAAACATTTCCGAAAACAGCCGTTTCAGAACCATCAAGCGCTGGGATCTGCAGACCGGCCTGAGCCATCAATGTACAAAGCCCCACTGTTTTTAATGTAACTGTTTTACCGCCGGTATTTGGTCCCGTAATGACAATGGTCGAATATTCAGCTCCGAGCTTAATATCATTTGCCACTACCTCATCAATAGGAATAAGCGGATGACGGGCTTTGAATAATGAAATTATCCCTTCATTATTAATTTTCGGCTTGGAGGCCTTTATGCGTTTACTGTACCTGGCTTTAGCAAACATAAAATCGATTTCCCCAAGCACCTCTACAATGGTTTCCAGTTCACTGCTGTTTTCAGCGGCCTGTACTGACAGTGCGATGAGAATCCGTTCAATCTCCTGCTGTTCTTTTACCCTGATGCCCTGCAATTCATTGTTCAGCTGGACAATGGACGCGGGCTCAATAAATAATGTCTGGCCAGAGGAGCTTTGGTCATGGATAATACCGCCGTAATGTCCCCGGTACTCCTGCTTTACAGGTATGACAAAACGGTCATTGCGGATTGTAATAATCGCATCAGAAAGCATCTTTTGGGCACTGGTGGAGCGAATCATGCTCTCCAGACGCTCTCTTACACGTGATTCTTTCGTGCGCAGCTGATTTCGAAGAGAACGGAGAGTCTCGCTTGCACTGTCAAGCACTTCTCCATTGTCGTCAACCGCATTGCGGATAGACGTTTCCAGGTCAGCCAGTACAATAATATTATCTGTATATCCCAGCAGGATCGGCAGGCTGCTTTCTTCCTCGGCAAATTCCTCGATGAACCTCTTCATCTGCCTGCTTGCATGAATCGTGCTGGATATCTGGTTAAGTTCCTGGGGACTAAGCATCCCTCCAATGACCGCTCTCTTCACATGAGGACGAATATCAAAAATGCCTCCAAGCGGTACATTTCCCTTAATTCTAAGTACTGTCACGGCTTCATCTGTCTCTTCCTGCCTGCGGATAACTTCTTCATAGTCAGTGGAAGGACGAATATTTATGGCCTTTTTTCTTCCCAAGGATGAAGAAACGTGCTCAAGCAGCTGTTCCTTCACTTTATTGAACTCAAGTATCTTCAATACTCTTTCTTGCATGAGGATTTTCCCCTTTCATGCCCAATTTCCTACTGGCGTTCTTTCAGAAATTTGAGCAAATCTTCTGTTTCCATGGCATTTAAAACGGATTCCTTCTTGATCCATCCCTTCTTTGCCGCAGAAACTCCGATTTCCATGTGATTTAAAGTGTCTATTTTATGTGCATCAGTATTAATCACTATTTTCACACCAGCTTCCTGAGCTTGTCTGATATGCTCGGAAGCAAGGTCCAGCCTGTTCGGATTTGCATTCAGCTCAAGGGCTGTATTTGTTTCTTTTGCAAGCTCGATGAGCATTTCCATGTCTACTTCATAGCCTTCCCTGCGGCCGATCAATCTTCCCGTAGGGTGGGCAATAATGTCGACATGGGCATTCTGCAGCGCCGTTTTCAAGCGAGCCATGATTTTCTCCTTCGGCTGTGAGAAAGAAGAATGAATGGAAGCAATGACAATGTCCAATTCCTCTAGAAGTTCATCATCATAATCAAGCGATCCATCGGGCAGAATATCCATTTCCACTCCTGACAGAATCGTGAAATCATCGAATTGCTCATTAAGCCGCTTTATTTCTTCTTTTTGACTGCGAAGTCTTTCAGCAGTCAAACCGTTCGCCACTTTCAAGTACTGAGAATGGTCTGTTATTGCCATATACTTATAGCCGCGGGCCCGGCATGCTTCAATCATTTCCTCAATGGAATAGGCGCCATCACTCCAGGTTGAGTGCATATGAAGGTCACCCTTAATATCTTCAAGAGATATTAATTCCATGTCTTGCGTATATTCATCCACTTCTTTCCCATCTTCTCTGATTTCAGGAGGAAAGAATGGAAGTCCGAAATGGGCGTAAAATTCCTCTTCATCTTTAAAGGTAAGGATTTCACCTGTTTCATTGTTTTCAACTCCGTATTCACTGATTTTTTCCCCGCGCTCTTTTGCAAGCTGGCGCATTCTGACATTATGATCCTTCGATCCAGTAAAATGATGGAGTGTAGTGGCAAATTCATGCGGCAGAACTATACGGAAATCAGCCGATATATCATAGGAATGTTCAAAAACAACGGAAACCTTTGTATCTCCTGCGGCAATCACTTCTTTAATCCCGGATAAACTTAATAACTGCTCTTTGACTGAAGCAGGATTGTCTGTAGCTATAATAAAGTCGAGGTCTTTGATTGTTTCCCTCATTCTCCTTAAGCTTCCTGCCCTTGAGTATTTTTCGATATCCTTCATTTCCTCCAGGGCGGCTTCTATGCCTACCGCTACTGGCAGCATATATGCAAGCGGCAGCCGTTCCGGTCTGGTTCCTGCATTTTCAAGGGCAGCGAGTATCTTTTCTTCCGATTTTTCCCCAAAGCCTGCAAGTCCGCGGACCTTCTTATTGCGGCAGGCATCCTCAAGATCTGCGGCATTTTCGACGCCCAGCTCTTTATATAGCTTGGCAATTTTCTTGCCGCCCAGTCCAGGGAGCTGAAGAAGAGGAATTAATCCTGAAGGCACTTCTTCTTTTAATTCATCCAGAACAGAAGACTTTCCTTCTTTTATGTACTCCTCAATAACAGCAGCGGTTCCTTTCCCGATGCCGGATAGCTTTGTAAAGTCTTTTATTTCAGTCAAGCTTTCATCATTTGATTCAAGTGCCAGTGCCGCTTTTCGGAACGCAGCTGTTTTGAAAGGATTTTCTCCTTTTAATTCCATATAAACAGCAATTGTTTCTAAAAGCCTCACAACATCTTTTTTATTTATACTCACGAAAACCACCTGCCTGTAACTGTATTCGTATTCGTATTATCTCTTATTTTGTGTTTGAACTTCAAATCATGGCTATCCTCTAAAGCCTCTTACTTAATAAGTGAGGTATTACCTTTTAATATTGCCCGTTGGTTTCCACTGCGGACACTTGCTTTCCGCGGGGAGGCACGGGAGCCTCCTCGGCTTCGCCTGTGGGGTCTCCCGCTCCCTCTCCTCCCGCAGGACATTGAATAACCTCCCTGAGCAACACCGCACGAAGAAAATGCGAACGCATTTTCGAGGATCAAGCGTCCTCCGCTCCAACCAACTCAGGGGATTTAGCTAGATTGTAGATTTAAATCCACAAAACTTATATTAACAGCCTTTCAAAAAGAAAACTTCTCTAGAAAAAGAGAAGTTACGCAGCCATATATTCAACCCACATTTCTTTGAGCTGGTTAGAGAGAACAGGCGTATTCTTAACCATTAATTCTGCCATAAAGGAATTATTGATCGGCCCCTGCAGCACTTCTATTGGAATCAGTGCGGCTATGTATAATAGAATAAACATGATAAGATAGACTTCGATAAATCCGAGAATGCCGCCAGCCCAAACATTCAGCTGTTTTAGAATAGGAAGATGGGCAACAAAATCAAGCATGCTTCCAATAATCTGCAGTAATATTCTTACCGCAAAAAAAATCACGACAAATGCAATGGCGCGATAGTAAGCATCTTCAAGATCTGCATTCTCAAATAACGTCTGAATCGCCGAGTCACTGCTAAAGCTGGGATATGGCACCCATAAAGTCAGCTTAGGTGCTAGCTCGCCGTAATACATACGGGCTACAATGAAAGCAATAATGAATCCAGTCAAATGAATTAATTGAAGGATAAATCCTCTTTTCAAGCCTATAAAAAAGCCAAAAACCAAAATAATGATAATTGCAAGATCCAGCATGACTACTTTCCGTCCTTTACTCTATTTAATTCGTTTTCCAGCCGTTCCAGACGGTCTGTTAGCTTTATATAATCATTAACAGCATTGACTGCGGTTAGCACGGCTAACTTACTAATGTCGAGTGAAGGATTCTTCGAACTGATCTCACGCATTTTATCGTCAACCAGCGAAGCGACAAGGCGAACATGGCTGGAGCTCTCTGAGCCTACTATTACATATTGCTGTCCATAAATATCTACACTTGTGCGATTTCTTTGTATCTCTGACAACGCCCATGCCCTCCTTTTTTAAAGAATCCTAATCAATATCATAACATGAACGTATATTGGTGGGAAGTCAAAGCATGTCAAAAGAGCTCAGTTCATGTAAATCTTTTTCCAAATAGAGGCAGCAGATTCAAACAGTTAACAAAGATGAGGAGAATTAATATGAGCCAGGTAGTACTTTTAAAAAAAGCAAATGAAATCTCAGAAATGAAGGCCTATTATTCAGGCAGGCTAAATGACAAGCTGCCTCCCGGAAGCGTATTTGCTGCAAAGGTGCCAGGGTGTTCGATCACTGCCTATAAATCGGGGAAAGTACTCTTTCAGGGCAGCGGAAGTGAAACAGAGGCAAAAAAATGGGGAGATACCGCACGCAGTGCACAGCCGAGCAAAAAAACCAGCCCTGCAGCGGCCAACTTGCCGGAAAATATCAGTTCCCTTTCTGTCATAGGATCAGACGAAGTGGGTACCGGTGATTATTTTGGCCCCATCACGGTTGTTGCAGCTTACGTAAAAAAAGATCAAATCCCATTGCTGAAGGAGCTTGGAGTAAAGGACTCCAAGAATCTGGGAGATGAAAAAATCATTGAAATCGCAAAACAGATAAAAGATATCGTTCCCTACAGCCTGTTAACCCTGCATAATGAAAAATACAATAAGCTTCAGCAATCAGGGATGTCACAGGGGAAAATCAAAGCATTGCTGCACAATCAGGCAATCGGGCATGTTTTAGGGAAAATTGCTCCTGAAAAGCCTGAAGCCATTTTGATTGACCAGTTTGCAAAGGAAGAGGTTTACTTCAACTATTTGAAAAACCAGCAGACCATTCAAAGGGAACGAGTCTTTTTCAGCACAAAAGCGGAAGGAATCCACCTCGCAGTTGCAGCAGCATCCATCCTGGCCCGCTATGCGTTTGTGCGCCACTTTGAAAATCTTAGCACAAAGGCCGGTTTCCGGCTCACTAAAGGCGCCGGTCCGAAGGTTGATGAAGCAGCAGCCCGGCTGATCAGAGATAAAGGGCGTGAGGCATTGCCTTCTTTTGTAAAACTGCACTTTGCGAATACTGAAAAAGCGATGAAGCTTTACAGCAGGAAGTATAATTGATAATGAAGCAGCCAATTTAAGGAGATTGGCTGCTTTTTTCCTGTTTAAGAGGACCATAACTCTTTGGAATATATATTTATCGGCCAAAAGCAGAGGTTTATCGGCCAAATGAGCTGTTTTAACGGCCAAATAAAGAAAAGGCAGCCTTCGGGCTGCCTTCCTCATTATTTTATCCTCTCAATACTGCTCCGGCTTTTTCCTTCACAGCATCCAATACTTTATCATGCGCTTTTGTTACATCTTCATCCGTTAGTGTACGTTCAGGGTCGAAGTATTTAAGGGAGAAAGCAATTGATTTTTTGCCTGGCTCCATCCGTTCGCCTTCGTACAGGTCAAAAACATGAACGTCTTTTAATAGCTTGCCGCCGGCTTCTTTAATGATTCCTTCAAGCTCGCCCGCTGCTGTTCCCTTATCTGCCACAAGGGCAATATCCCTTGTGATGGAAGGGAAACGCGGGATAGCTTCATACTGCAAAGGTGAAACTTCTTCATCCAGGATCGCTTTTAAGGAAAGCTCAAACGCATATGTTTCTTTCAAATCAAGCTCTTTTTCCACAGTAGGATGGATTTGGCCGACAAATCCCACTGATTTCCCGGAAAGCAATACTTCTGCTGTTCTTCCAGGGTGCATCCCATCCTTTTGTGCCTGACGGAATTCAGCCTTATCGGATAGTCCCAGCTTATCAAATAAGCCCTCAAGAACTCCTTTTACAGCGTAAAAATCAACCGGCTTCTTTTCTCCCTGCCATGGGTGGCTGTGCCATAAGCCAGTAACCGCTCCAGCAAGGTGCTCACGCTCTTCAGGCAGATCCTCTTCTCCATTGGAGAGGAAGACCGCTCCTGTTTCATAAACAGCCAGGCTGTCGTTCTGGCGTGCAGAGTTATATTTTAATACTTCTAGAAGCTGCGGAACAATACTTAATCGGAGCAGGCTGCGATCTTCACTCATAGGCATTGCCAGCTGCACAGGTTTGCGCTCTTCCAGTGCATATTGAGACGCTTTTGCTTCATTTGTTAATGAATAGGTTACTGCCTGGTAAAGTCCTGCACCTTCAAGGTAACGGCGGACCATTCTGCGTTTGTTCTGGTATTCAGATAGATGCCCTGGTGTAGAGGACCCAACAGGCAAAGTGGATGCCAGATTGTCGTAGCCAAATAAGCGGCCAACTTCTTCAATAAGGTCTTCTTCAATCGTAATGTCGCCTCTGCGTGTTGGAACTGTAACAGTAATCGTATCGTTATCAGTATTTGTTTCAAATTGAAGACGGGCAAATATATCCTCTACTTCTTTCATGGATAGTTCCGTGCCAAGCACATGATTGATTTTTTCAAGCGTTACAGACACCACAGCGGGTTCCACTTGCAGTGCATCTGCTTCCACGGAACCTTCAAGCACTTCCCCGCCCGCATATTGTGCAAGCAATTGAACAGCTCTTTCTGCAGCAGCTCTAACTCTGTTTGGATCCACACCTTTTTCAAAACGGGCACTTGCTTCGCTTCTTAAGCCATGATCTTTTGAAGCTTTTCTAACCGTTGCCCCTTTAAAATAAGCTGATTCGATAAGTACATTTTTAGTGTCCGACTGTACTTCAGAATTTGCCCCGCCCATGACGCCGGCAAGTGCAATGGGTTCAGACCCATTTGTTATTAAAAGGTGATCTGAGGTTAACTCACGCTTGGCATCATCAAGAGTAACAATCACTTCACCATCTCTTGCTTTGCGGACAAGGATTTGCTTTGATCCCAGCCGGTCATAATCAAAAGCATGAAGCGGCTGGCCGTATTCAAGCAGAATGTAGTTTGTGATGTCCACCACGTTATTGTGAGGGCGAATGCCCGCCGCCATTAAACGAGCCTGCATCCATACAGGAGATGGACCTATTTTTGCATTTTTTACAACCTTCGCAACGTAAAGAGGATTATCTTCTTTTGCTTCCACCTGAACTTCAATATAATCAGAAGCCTTTTCAGATGAAGTCTCAGCCTGCGGCTCAGGAAGCTTTACTCCTCTTCCTAAAATAGCAGCTACTTCATAAGCAACACCCAGCATGCTTAAGCAGTCAGAACGGTTCGGAGTCAGCCCAAGCTCAAGAATCTGGTCGTCACGATTAAGCTGCTCAAGAGCATCCTGGCCAACTTCTGTATCATTAGGGAAAACATAAATGCCTTCAGCATATTCCTTTGCAATCAGCTTGCTTTCAATGCCCAGCTCTTGAAGTGAACAGATCATTCCATTTGATTCTTCGCCTCGCAGCTTCGCGCGCTTAATTTTGAAATTGCCTGGAAGCACAGCTCCAACGGTAGCCACAGCCACTTTCTGCCCTTTATCCACATTTGGGGCACCGCATATGATTTGTACAGGCTCACCAGCTCCTGTATCAACTAAGCATTTATTCAGCTTATCAGCATTTGGGTGCTGTTCTCTTTCAAGGACATGCCCTACTACAACACCTTTGATGCCTTCATTCAAAACTTCTACACCTTCAACTTCGATACCGCTTTTTGTAATCTTTTCTGCAAGCTCTGCAGGTGTAACGCCTGATAAATCAACATATTCCTGCAGCCATTTATATGAAACGAACATTTATGATCCTCCTCTTTTATTGTCCAGCTCCTGCTTCTGCCCCCTCGAGGTTATAAGTCATTCTGCCATGAAGGTTAAAGAACAACCTTCATGGCAGCTTGCCTTATGCATGTCGGGGTTGAACAGTCGCCTCCGCTTTTCTAATTACTCATGAATTGAAAATTGCTTTAAGAAACGAACATCATTTGTATAGAAGTGGCGAATATCATCCACACCATACTTCAGCATGGCAATTCGCTCAGGTCCCATTCCGAATGCAAAGCCTGTGTATTTCTTAGAGTCGAAGCCTGCCATCTCAAGAACATTGGGATGAACCATTCCGGCGCCAAGAATTTCAATCCAGCCAGTGCCTTTACATACGCTGCAGCCTTTTCCGCCGCAGATTTTACAGGAAATATCCATTTCCACAGATGGTTCTGTAAATGGGAAGAAACTTGGGCGAAGACGGATTTCCCTGTCATCTCCGAACATTTTCTTCGCAAACACTTCCAGTGTTCCTTTCAAATCGGTCATTCGGATGTTTTCATCTACAACAAGTCCTTCTATTTGCATGAACTGGTGGGAGTGTGTAGCATCATCATTGTCACGGCGATACACTTTTCCCGGACAGATGATTTTAACCGGCCCTTTGCCTTCATGCTTCTCCATTGTTCTTGCCTGTACCGGCGAAGTATGGGTACGAAGAAGAATCTCTTCTGTAATATAGAAGGAATCCTGCATATCGCGGGCAGGGTGGCCTTTAGGGAGGTTCAAGGCTTCAAAATTATAATAATCTTTTTCAACTTCAGGGCCTTCAGCTACTGTATAGCCCATTCCAATAAACAAATCTTCAATTTCTTCAATAATGCGTGTCAGCGGATGATGGTTTCCTGATTTGACAGGACGTCCAGGAAGAGTAACATCTATCTTTTCAGCAGACAGCTTTTCCTGTACTGCCGCTTCCTCAAGATGCTTCTGCTTTTCTTCAATTCCTGCAGCAATACTGTCTCTTACTTCGTTAGCAAGTGCCCCCATTTTAGGGCGCTCTTCCGCAGACAGTTTCCCCATTCCTTTTAGAACTTCAGTTATTGGACCCTTTTTGCCCAGGTAAGAAACACGGATGTCATTTAATTCTTTTAAATCAGCAGCAGTGCTGATTTTTTCCAACGCTTCAGTTTGCAGTTCCTTTAAACGTTCTTGCATCTAAATATCCTCCTTGAAATTAATACTTTTACTTTTTTGGCCAAAATAAAAAACCTCTATCCCCATAAAGGGACGAGGTTTCGCGGTACCACCCTTTTTAACACATATATGTACTTCATGCACGTGTTCACTTCATTGGGATAACGGCTTATGCCGGTACATCTTTACATCGAAAAGCGGAGGCGACAAGCATAAGACAAGATGGCATGAAGGTTGAACTTTACCTTCATGACAGATTGGCTTATGACCTCTAGCCCCTAGGAGCCGGAGCTAGACAGTTATCTATTCTTTCTCGCTTACTTTTCAATGGTCCCGATGCCAACTCAGGAGGTGAATGTTCCCTTGCATTTCCTGTAAAAATGCTTTCAGTCTTAGGCATTTTCTCCCTGAAAAGGCTGACTGCAAGGTATTGGTCTCCGTCATCGTTTTGTTATTATAATTTTGCTGTTAATTATATTACATTCTTGAGGCTGTTTCAAACGGTTTTCAAAAAATGGCCGCCCATTTTCTATTTTCTTAAGTGATAAAGAAGAATTCCGGCAGCCACCGCCACATTAAGTGATTCGCTTTTCCCGAATATCGGTATATAAAGGTTTGCTGCTGTATTAGCCAGAAGCTCTTTATTCACCCCATTTCCTTCATTTCCAACGAGCAGCGCGAAGGAATCAGAGGACTCATACTTTGTGTATTCCCGGGCATTTTCCAAAGCAGTTCCATATACAGGAACTTTACTTTCTTTCAGTCTGCCAATCCAGTCAGACAGATTCCCTCTTAAAACCGGCAAATGGAAGTGACTGCCCTGTGCAGAGCGGAGCACCTTTGGGTTATATGCGTCAACGCTTCCTTCACCCACAATAACGGCATCGATACCAGCAGCATCTGCCGTCCTGATCATCGTACCCAGATTGCCGGGATCCTGGACGGCATCAATTAATAAAAACCGTTTTCCTTTTACTTCCTCGGAAGATGGTTCCTGACTGCAGACAGCAAAGATTCCCTGCGGCGTTTCCGTATCCGCCAGCTGCCCGATGATTTCTTCTGTAACCATTGTTACAGGGATGTCGCCATAATCCCATCCGGGAGGCATGTCTTTATTTTCACTAATGATTATTTCAGCTATTTGATTGGCTTTCAGTGCTTCTTCCACTAAATGAAAGCCTTCAACCAAAAAGGTTTCTGTTTTGTCCCGCTCTTTTTTGGTCAAAAGTTTCTTCCATTCTTTAATTTTTGGATTTTTTGCAGATTGTATATGCTTCAACACGGTCTCTCCTTTTATAGAAAATCCCGCACAACCGGAATTTCTTTATACAGTTTTTTCATTATAGCCTATTTGAAATACATAATAAAAGCGAAATTAGAGAAGATAATAACGAATTAAATCTGGAAGGAGTGCATCAAGGTGAATTTAAACCTGCGCAATGCCATTTTACACAATGTTTCAGGCAACTCTCAAGACGAACTTAAAGATACGATCGTAGATGCCATTCAAAATGGGGAAGAGAAAATGCTGCCTGGATTAGGTGTTTTGTTTGAAGTAATTTGGAAAAATTCTTCAGAGGAAGACAAGCTGGAAATGCTTCAAACATTGGAGAGCGGCCTTAAATAAAATGAAAAAACTCCGGTATAGCTCCGGAGTTTTTTTAATTCTGCTAAATAACAAAGGGTAAAACTTAGGCAACTGTCCAGCGCCATCAGCTCTCGGGTCAAAGCAGCGGGCCTTCAGCTTTTCTTATTCAAAAGTAATCCTATCCACTGTTTCCTGGTCAAGCTTCTTAATCACTTCAGCAATAAGCTTAACGGCATTTTCATAGTCATCGCGGTGAAGCATTGCTGCATGGGAATGGATATAGCGAGTTGCAATGGTGATGGAAAGTGATGGAACTCCATTATGAGTAACATGAATGGCTCCTGAATCTGTTCCGCCGCCAGCGATGGCATCAAATTGATATGGGATATTCAATTCATCCGCAGTGTCTGTTACTAGATCACGAAGACCTTTGTGCGAGACCATTGATGCATCATAAAGGATGATTTGCGGCCCTTTGCCCATTTTGCTCATGGCTTCTTTTTCAGAAATCCCTGGCGTATCACCTGCGATTCCCACATCTACACCAAATGCGATATCCGGCTCGATTTTTTGAGCCGAAGTGCGGGCTCCGCGAAGTCCAACCTCTTCCTGAACCGTTCCTACACCATATACTTCATTTGGATGATCAGCATCTTTCAATTGCTTAAGCACATCAATGGCAATTGCACAGCCGATGCGGTTATCCCAAGCCTTTGCCAATAGCATCTTTTCATTATTCATAACCGTAAACTCAAAATATGGAACCACCATGTCACCAGGTTTTACTCCCCATTCTTTCGCTTCTTCACGGCTTGAAGCACCAATATCAATGAACATGTCTTTAATTTCAACAGGCTTTTTGCGCGCATCCGGGGACAAGATATGCGGAGGCTTAGAACCAATTACCCCGGTGATATCTCCCTTGGACGTTACAATCGTCACACGCTGTGCAAGCATAACCTGTGACCACCAGCCCCCAACTGTCTGGAAGCGGATGAAACCTTTATCATCAATGTTTGTTACCATAAATCCAACTTCATCTAAGTGGCCAGCCACCATGATCTTAGGGCCGCCTTCTTTGCCGGTTTTTTTAGCAATCAGGCTTCCCAGTCCATCTGTTGTCACTTCATCAGCATATGCTGCTATGTATTTTTTCATAACCTCGCGCGGTTCGCGCTCATTTCCCGGAATTCCTTTCGCATCCGTTAAGTCTTTAAGCATGGTTAACGTTTCATCTAATTTAGCCATCATTTCGACTCCCTTAATATTTATTCAACCCTATTATACCGAACATGCGATTTAATATAAAGAATTATCAGACGGATATTTACTCCGGCTGCAGGCGGACCTGCAGGATTAGTATCCTTCAGCCTGCCTTTTATAATTTACTTCATTTTTATCTATATATGCTTTTTCTATATCTGAAGAGTTAAAACCAAGCATTTCCCCTAGCTGCAAATAGGCAGCAATAAGCTCTTTATAATCGGCTAGGGAACGGCTAGTCCGAAACTGTCCGATTTCATCATATACAGACAAAAACTGGCCATTCACTGACTCTGCCTTTTCCAAAGGAACAGCATATTCCTTTTCAGCATCAAATCCGCATTCAATTCCAAGTGATAAAATGAAATGTATACCGTCTACAAACTCTTCCAATACTGTTTCCTGAGGGGAGGATGGCTTAAGGCTCCAAAACTTGAAGCATCTTGTCTCATTTGCAAGCTCTCCCAATTCAACCAGCAGCGCAAGCACCTTACGTTCAAATAAATCTTCTTCCTCTAAACCATGATTTGATTCTATATGGCTGTCCAGCCCTTTTTGCATTTGAAATAATAGCTGATAATTCATTTTCCACCATCCTATAAGAAATAAATGATTAACATACAAAACATTGCCTATCAAAAAAATTATAACAAATCGCAAAAAGGTTGAAACTTTTTTTAATCTCATCCGTAAAGTAAGGAAAATAATAATGGAGGGCTGGTTAATATGTGGCTCCTGCGTATGCTATTGTTTGCTCTGATTCTTTTTCTTATATACACCGCGGTAAAATATCTGCTGAATTCTAAGAGAAAGCTCGAGCTTGCCCACGAACAGAAACGATATTATTTTTGGGATGACCAGGAAAATGTCAGGAAGAACTTCCTGATTACGTATAAAGGGGTTTTATTTGAGGGCGAAAAATATCTGGGAACCACGGACAATGCCTTTGATGTGGTCTCCATTTTCATCTGGCCGCACAATACATCGGCCCTTAAAGGGATGGTAAGGGAGGATTTTCTTTTTATAGAAAGAAAGATAACCGAGGCCTATCCCACTGCAAAAATTGACTGGAAAAGCCCTGTGAAGGAATTTATGCATAAAACAGCTTCACCAGGAGATGAAATTAAAAACCATTTATAAAAAAAACGTTCGGCAGCCCCGAACGTTTTTTTTATGCTGCTTTAAAGAATTCCTTCCATTTAATGACAGTCACCTTTTCCCTCAGCACAAATACTAAAACAGAAAGGGAAAGCAAAATCAGAATAACCATTGAAGGAGTGAATCGGCTGATGAATTCTCCGAAAATGGTATAAAAAACAGCCAGCGGCAAATTGGTGATCCAAGAATTTTTCAAATATTGATCAAAACCCTTATTCCTCTCCATAAGACAAAAGTTCAATAAATGGTAATGAATAAAAGGGATGAGCCTTAAAACCGCAACCTGACCGACAGTCAAATTCCGGTATTCCCCGAACCACCGCTTTCTTAGTAATGAAAGCTTTTCATGTGTCCTCGGCATTTTTGTGATCAAGAAATAAAAAAGAATGCTGCTGATCATCAGTCCTGCAATGGAGAAAACAGAACCAAAAAAACTTCCAAACAGAACTCCTCCAGTTATGCAGACAAGCGGTACCGGAATGAATAGAAACTGCCTGATGATATGAAAAAAGATAAAAGCAATGGGAGCAAGAATTCCAGCAGTCTCTGCCATGGCAAACAATAGAGTCAATTGATCATTCATGCCTTCACCTCTCCCCGATGTCATTCCTGCTGTTCCCTAAAGCTTATGGATAGCCCTGATTGTTTATGACAAGAGAATAATCAGGTACACAAGTAAGCCTGCTTCAAGCATCGCCAGGATAGGCAGTCCCCATTTAAACTGCACATGCTTTGTTTTATGCCTGAAAGCCTTCATTCCAAGAGTCATTCCCGCAGCCCCGCTCAAAATGGCTGTGATCCAGAGATTTTTTTCGCTGATTCGATACTGATTCCGTTTCGCCTTCTCCTTATCAAGCTTCATCAGATAAAAACCAGCCACATTCATAATCAGATAGATAAGAGCAATTGTCTTGACCATGAGCTTTCTCCTTTATATGTATTAAGTCTGTATTGAGCTTAAATGAAACAAAAGCTTCTGTCCATTTAAAGCAAAATAAAAACCATTCCCACATTTTAAGGGAATGGCTATTTTATGAATAATTATTACTTGCTAAGCTGCTGCTTTGCAACTGATGCTAATTCAGCAAATGCTTTTTCGTCAGCGATTGCTAATTCAGCAAGCATTTTGCGGTTAACTTCGATGCCAGCAAGCTTTAAACCATGCATTAAACGGCTGTAAGAAAGACCGTTCATGCGAGCTGCTGCGTTGATGCGAGTAACCCAAAGTTTGCGGAAGTCGCGCTTTTTCTGGCGACGGTCGCGGTATGCATACATTAGGGATTTCATAACCTGCTGGTTAGCAACTTTGTATAATGTATGTTTTGAACCGAAATAACCTTTAGCTAATTTGATGACTTTTTTACGACGTTTGCGAGTAACTGTACCGCCTTTTACACGTGGCATATTATTTCCCTCCTAATTTCGAGATATTACTTAAGATTTACTAGTAAGTTACGGATGCGCTTGTAATCGCCTGAAGAAACAAGAGTTCCTTTGCGAAGCTTACGCTTTTGCTTTTGAGATTTGTTAGCGAACATATGGCTTCTGTAAGCATGAGAACGCTTCAGTTTACCAGAACCTGTTCTTTTGAAACGCTTAGCAGCGCCGCGGTGAGTTTTCATTTTTGGCATTGGGAATTCCTCCTCTTACTTGTCGTTTTTCGGTGCTAAGACCATAAACATGCTTCGGCCATCCATTTTTGGATGCGATTCCACTACTGCAACTTCATTGCATGCTTGTGCAAACCGGATTAAAACACGCTGGCCAATTTCCTTATGCGTAATGGCACGACCTTTAAATCGGATCGATGCTTTTACTTTATCGCCTTTTTCAAGGAATTTAATAGCATTGCGAAGCTTTGTATTAAAGTCATGCTCTTCAATAGTCGGGCTAAGACGAACTTCTTTAATACTGATAATCTTCTGGTTTTTGCGAGCTTCTTTATCTTTCTTCTGCTGCTCGAATTTGAACTTTCCGTAGTCCATGATACGGGCTACCGGAGGTTTCGCATTCGGTGCAACCAGAACAAGATCCAGATTGGCACGAGAAGCAATTTCAAGTGCGTCGAATTTTGATTTAATACCTAACTGCTCGCCGTTTTGGTCAATAAGACGGACTTCGCGGGCGCGAATGCCCTCGTTTAACAACATATCTTTGCTAATAGCTAGACACCTCCAAGGTTTAATGCGAACACAACGTTTGGGTCAAGAAAAGCGCAAGCGCCTGCTGGAGCAGACAACTTTTAAGCTGCCAGCTGCACCGGACCAAAGCTGAATCGCAAGTTATGCAACATTTCTCTTCCGGAGCGGAAGCAGAGCTGTTTTTAACCAAATAAAAAAGTGCGGATGAAAACACCCACACTTACGTATATAAACAGAAAATGTTCACGTAAAACCTGCCAACTGCACTTTGCGTCAATCAGGTGAGAAGCGGGTGCTTCTTCTTTTCCTCAAACTGTATTCAATTTACCTTAGCTACTATATCACAAAGTATGATTTCGTGTCAAACGAATAACTTTTATCACAACGAAGAAAAGCATAACAAAATTAATCGCTTTTGGCAATATGATTTCAACATTTTTTCAAAATGAATTTAATGCCAACTTTCTGGTTTGCACAGCTGACTTGGGTATTACAGATTCTGCGGCTGTCACAAAAACTTCACAAAAAAGGGCTGCAGCTCGTGCAGCACTTTTTCATAATTATCGTTTAACTTCTGCTTTTAATGCTGAGATGAAGTCTTCAAATGAAACTGTTTCTGATTTTTGCTCTCCATATTTACGGACATTGACAGCTTTTTCAGCTACTTCATTGTCCCCCACAACAAGCATGTATGGAGTCTTTTGCATTTGAGCTTCACGGATCTTATAGCCGATTTTTTCATTGCGGTCATCCAGCTCTACGCGGAAGCCCTCTGCCTGAAGCTGCTCCCGGACTTGTTTTGCATAATCAAAGTGAATATCAGGAGAAACCGGAATGACCTGAACTTGAACCGGGGCAAGCCATGTTGGAAATGCTCCCTTATACTCTTCAATCAGGAATGCCACAAAACGCTCCATAGTGGAAACGACACCGCGGTGGATAACGACCGGACGATGAGGCTTTCCATCTTCGGCTACATAAGTCAGGTCAAAGCGTTCAGGAAGCAAGAAGTCCAGCTGGACAGTGGATAATGTCTCATCCTTTCCAAGAGCAGTTTTAACTTGAACATCCAACTTCGGACCGTAGAAAGCTGCTTCACCTTCTGCCTCAAAATAATCAAGGCCGATTTCATCCATGGCTTCTTTAAGCATTGCCTGTGCTTTTTCCCACATTTCATCGTCATCAAAGTACTTCTCAGTATCCTGTGGATCTCTGTAGGAAAGACGGAATGAGTAGTCATTGATATCGAAGTCTTTATATACTTCAAGAATCAGGTGTACTACGCGCTTAAACTCTTCCTTAATCTGGTCAGGGCGGACAAAAATATGAGCATCGTTCAGAGTCATGCCGCGTACACGCTGAAGGCCGGATAGTGCTCCTGACATTTCATAGCGGTGCATTGTTCCAAGCTCAGCAATACGGATTGGCAGTTCACGGTAGCTGTGGATGCCATTCTTATAGATCATCATATGATGCGGGCAATTCATTGGACGAAGAACAAGCTGTTCGTTATCCATTTCCATTACAGGGAACATATCTTCCTGATAATGATCCCAGTGCCCGGATGTTTTATAAAGATCTACACTTCCCATGATCGGAGTATATACATGGTCATAGCCCAGTCTTTCTTCCTTATCAACGATATAGCGCTCGATATTGCGGCGGATTGTTGCCCCTTTTGGAAGCCACATAGGCAAGCCCTGTCCGACTTTTTGCGAATTCATGAACAAGTTAAGCTCTTTGCCGATTTTACGATGATCACGCTCTTTCGCTTCCTCAAGGAGACGCAAATGCTCGGCCAGGTCTTCTTTCTTAAAGAAAGCTGTTCCATAAATGCGCTGAAGCATCTTATTGTCACTGTCGCCTCTCCAGTAGGCGCCAGCAATACTTAATAATTTAAACTCTTTTAGTTTGCCGGTCGATGGAACGTGGACTCCGCGGCAGAGATCAAAGAATTCGCCCTGCTCATAGATTGTCACTGTTTCATCTTCAGGAATGGCTTCAATCAGTTCAAGCTTGTATTCATCACCAATTTCCTTGTACATCTGAACCGCCTCATTACGGCTGACTTCCTTGCGGACAACGTCAAGGTTTTCATTAATGATTTTCTTCATTTCTTTTTCTATCACAGGAAGGTCTTCTGGTGAAAGTGATTCTTCGAGGTCGATGTCATAATAAAATCCGCCTTCAATGACAGGACCTACCCCAAGCTTTACATTTTTATATAAACGCTTGATTGCCTGCGCCATTAGATGGGCAGTACTGTGGCGAAGAACCTCCAGCGCATCGTTTGAGTCCGGTGTTACAATTTCAATAGCTCCATCCTTTTCGATTGGACGGCGAAGATCATACATTTCTCCATCCAGCTTGCCGGCAATTGCCTTTTTCTTCAGGCCCGGGCTGATCGAAGCTGCAATATCTTCTGTTGTCGTTCCCTTAGGGTACTCCTTTACAGCTCCATCTGGAAACGAAACTTTAACAACTTCTGACATGATATTTCCTCCTTATTTATAAAGTGAAACTCCAATCAGGAGTCATTTTCTCCTGATTGTTAGTTGAACTTATCGGGCCTTACGGGCAGTTATCCATACATACTTATCGAGTGTAACCAACTTGCATGGGTATATACTGTCCGTTAGACTGCGATAAAGCGCAAGCGCCTTGATCAGCCCCGACAAGCACAAGGCGGGCCTCATAAAAAGGCGTTCTTTCCTTTTTTGAAGGATCCCCGAAATGTGGAGGCGACTGCCCAGGGACGAAGACAAGCCCTGCAAGAAGGCGTTTTCTCCTTCTGAAAGGGATGGGTTAGTCTTTCGTCCCCTGGAGCCGCAGCTAGACAAACTTGTGACCTCGAGGGGCTAGGCGCTGGAGCTGGATTCAGATTTTGCTCCTAAAACGGGTTATACACTTGAAAAAATAAAAAAACCCGTCCCTAAAAAAGGGACGAGTTGTATTTAACACGCGGTTCCACCCTACTTCTCGTTCTCTTAGAAGAAAAACGACTCTGTAGTAAGATAACGGTCTTTTCCCGCCAGCCCATTTCCTGGCTGGAGTTCAGAGGCGGTAAGCATTCGAATCGTGTTAGGAAGGTTTCAGCCCTGCCTTCCCTCTCTTTAAACCGTATCAGAATACCCATATCCTCATCGCAACTTTTGCTCGATTTTTATAATATGTACGTTATTATAGTTTGTTATTTCAGGAAAATCAAGGGTATCTTTTACATTTTTCATCATCGGCATAAGAATGGGCGTTTTGATAATTATAAAAGGCTTCAATAGAGCTTAATTCAAGTCTTTCTTCAAAAATATTGCGGATTGTTCTGACCAGCGGCTGCTCGAAATCATCTGAATACAGATAAATGGCTGAAGGTGCGATTGAGAGCAGCGGCGCAATCGTAACAGAATCCACGTATACAGGATGATTGGATAATAGCTTGCGGTCAATCATTCTTAATAGCTCTCCGCGTTTAATTTCGCACAAGTGCTCATCATAAAAATAAACACCTTCATCCATCACGACATGGATCGTATTAATCTTTGGCTGCTTTCTTGACAGGAAGTCCCTCAATGTATGAATAAACATCTGATATTCCTGCTCCATTTTATATTCATCGATGGAAACTTCAACGTATTTGGTCATTTCATTCATAAGCGGCCGCATTCGGAATTTTACAAAAGAATCAAAAGAAAAGGAAATGTTATTCTGAAACAGCTGATCAATTGCGCTCCTCAAGCTTTCTTTTACATCCAGGCCACTGACAAACGCAGCAAGATCCTCCCTGCTTCCTTCCAAAATAGAGTGAATGATTTCAAGAATCTGCTGCTGTTCACCTTCATCCTCATAATAATAATGCTCCATCAGTATCCGTTTAAACCAATCATCCTGCTTCTGGTTCACTATAAATTGAAAAAATACTTCCTTAACAATATTCAGGACATTGCCGTTATTTCCAGCAGAGACTCTGACTATATGTCGATCTTCAAAATGAAGAATATTATTATCACATTGACAAAAAGACTGCAGCTGCACATAAAGATGCTCATAAAAATTCCTCGCATCCGTGCTGCTTTGGAAAATGATTTCGATCAACCAAATCCCCCCTTTATACAAATCTCTGTTCTATGTATATGGCGGACTTGGCCAAGTTAGAAGTGGGATTAGCCTTTTAGTGCATTAAACTATAAGAAAAGCGGAAGCGCCTTGCCCATGAAGGAACGCAGACTAAAAACGTCACGTCCTCCCAAAAGCTAATGCTTTCGGTCGTGCGATGTATACGCTGCCGAAGCTAGACAGTATCAAAGTTCAAAGGAATGATTTCTTACTTTATAACAAAAGCTGCCGGATACTTTATCGGCAGCTTTCAGATTATACTCTTCTGTTCGGTCCTTCTACAAGCACTGGTTCAGCAAGGTATTTAATGCGCTCCATGATTCTCCTTGCCTTCATTTTCTCTTCCTCTCCGCGCTGGCTGTAGGAGAGATGATGTTCAAGACCCTGCAGGTCGAAATTGGAAGTAAAGAAAGTTGGCAGGCTTTCCTGCATGCGGAACTGCAGAATCGGCCCTAAAATCTCATCCCTTGTCCAGCTGGACATGGTTTCTGCACCAATGTCATCAAACATTAAAACCGGTGCTTTTTTAATGGTTTCAATTTTGCTGTTAAGAGTTTGATCTCCAATTGAATTTTTCAATTCCCTGAATAGTTCAGGAACGTAGACAATCATGGAGGATACTTTCTGGCTTGCAAGCTTATTGGCGATAGCACCAAGCAAATAAGATTTTCCTACACCGAATTTCCCATAAAAATAAATTCCTTTTCCCTTGGATCCCGGCTGGTAGTCCATAACAAAAGATGCCGCCTTATCAACGGCCTCAATACGATCGTCATCATCATATATGGAATCAAAAGTGGCATGAAGGATATCAGATGGTACATATAAGCTCTGAATTAATTTTTCATTTCTCCGCTTCTCATCGTGCATGACCTTGCGCGGGCACTTATCATATTTCAGATCGACCGATCCTCTTTGAATCACAAGTTCCGGATGATAGCCCTGCATAAAGTTCACACAGCCCTCCAGGCTCGGACATTTATTGCACTCCTTGCTCTGCTGTGTATACTCAAAGAGTTTGCTAAGGCTCTTTTCAACCATCTCAGATGTCAATTCATCTTGATGAGTTTGGATAAAAGCCTTTACTTCAGGGTGATTAAGCGTTTGGTTTCTCATCATTTCATACCTTTTTTGAAAACCTTCATTGCCCGCAAGGCGCCTTAATGTTTCATTAATTTTCTCCATCAATCAGTCACCTCCTGTGAACGCAGTTTTTTTAATTTTTCATGAAGCTCCTTTTTCTTCATTTCCAGCTCATACTGATCCTTTTCGCTTATTTGCTGCTGGGGCTCTTTCTTTTTGGCTGATGAACTGCTTTTTTCATCAAACCAGTCCGGAAGCATCTCTGTCCTGATTGGCTTCTTTTTGTTACCGGTTGTGCTGGCAGTTTTCTTTCCTTCCGCCCAATCCAGGTATTGCCGGTGTTCTTTCTTAGCTAAAGCAATAGCTTCCTGGGGTGTTTTTATTTTCTTTCTAGCCCAGTGGCCAGCTATTTTTTCTACGTAGCCTTTGGTCAATTTCATATCTGTTTTGAGCATAACATATTGAATCAGTACATTAATTACCCCTGGCAAAAGCTTTTGCTGAAACATGACATCTTCAATGATCTGCATATCGCCTTTTGATGGCTCTGCCCCTCCTGATATATCTTTTAATAGCTGCCTTGGTGAGGTGATTTCCAAATAACGGATCAACTCTTCTTCCTGCGTTTCAGGCTGTTTTTTATGAGTCTGATGGATGGCAGGCTGAACCCTGTCAATCAGGGATGGCAGCTGGTCCTGGTTTTGGAATTGATACCAGTCCCGTGCAGATTTTCTCAACTCATCAATGTTTATCTCATTATCTTCATTTACAGCGCTGATGACGATATTTTTCATTTGAATGGGGTCGATTCCGTACAAAAAGGCAAGATTGCTGATAGATTCCTTTACTTTAACTGTAATGGCCTTTTTCGGTACTAGTGATTCATTCAGCCCTGCCTGAAGCAGTTCAAAATTAAAATCTTCATTCCCGATTTGAATACCTTCCTGCTCCTGCCTTCCAATATACCCTTCCACCTCTGATTCATTCATCAGCTGCACCACTTCATCGTCAATCTCAAAAGAACCAGGGTGTCCTGATTGAAATACATCCTGAAAAGCCTTGGTTACTTCCTCATACCCTGTAGCTGTCTTCACCTTCTGTTCTGAAAAGAAGCGTTTAAGCCTCATAAATTGGTTTCTGCCCAATTTCTTATAAAGATAAATATTAAGCATGCCATCAAGGAAAAATTGTTCAGGTGTCAGCGGGGGAAGCAGTTCATAAATAAATGACCTTGTCTCTTCATCTTTGTTTACGTATACCTTTAAAAGTCCTATCCCTTCAAGCTTAAGGCGGGCTTCATATATATCCTTAAGCCCCATGTCCATGAAATTCATTAAACTATGGTGTGAATTAGAAGATGACCATAGCCGATTTTCTTCAAGTTCCGCCCATAATGTCATATATAAACTGAAGCACACAGAGCCAATGAGCGGCTGGTATAACAGCGTCAGCACTTTTCGGTCATAATCATGCAAAAGCCCGCTGGCTGCTACTGTATATCGATCAATGGGGAGCATCTCCTGCCAATGCTGGGCCATGGTATTTCACCTTTTTCTATTAAGAATATTTATCACATTGATTAATATCAAAAACATATACCGTAAAAAAAGAGCCAAAGAAATCCTTCAGCCCATCAAACTATTTCATTCAAAATCAGGGACAGCGGCAACTGACCTGATTTAAGAGTGTTCTTTTTTGATTAATTCTTTGAGTTCATCAATAAAAACATTGATATCTTTAAATTGCCTGTAAACCGATGCGAAACGAACATATGCCACATCATCCACATTTGCGAGCCTGTCCATGACCATTTCGCCAATTTCATCACTTTTTATTTCAGAGACACCGTTGCTGCGGAGCTCTTTTTCCACTTCAAAAGTAATGTCCTCCAGGTCCTTTAGGGCAACCGGCCTCTTTTCACATGCCTTAATAAGGCCTCTAAGTATTTTTTCCCGGCTGAATTCCTCTCTGGTGCCTTCTTTTTTCACAACAATTAAAGGAATTTCTTCCACTTTTTCAAAAGTCGTAAACCGGTACCCGCATTTCTCGCATTCCCTTCTGCGCCGAATGGATCTGCTGTCATCAACAGGACGGGAATCGAGAACACGGGTATTATTGTTTTGGCATGAAGGGCATCTCATACAATCAGCTCCGAATTCTTTTATAAGTAAGTTATTTTGCTGGCGTTAGATCAATTACCGAATTTTATTTGATACTCTTATCTTATAAAAAAGGAGTTGTCAGTACAAGTACAACTATTTATCTGCGTTTCTTGCAGAACCGAGAAAATCATGCCGTTTATTCACCTTTTCATAAATGGAAAGAACTTCTCCCTTAAGGATTGGGTGGACACCTGCCGGGGAGGATTGCTCAGTTGAGATATTGATATCTACAGCCGTTTCGAAAGGCCTGACAGTCACGACTGTGACAATGGCAAAACAAGCTTTATTTTTCTTAATTTCTGCTGCTATCTCGCCGCGTTCTCTGGAAATGCTGAGAATGTTCACATTCTGGTCTGCTTTAAATAAATCTTCAATCGTTTGCATCATTTGAGCTGTATTGGTTCTATAATATCTTGTAGTGAGCTCAGGATCAGAGTGGTTTTCATTTGTCTCACACTGCTTTTTATAGCGGCTGGCAAGCTGCCTGAAAATAGACATCCTCTTTCCTCCGATATTTATTATGTATCCTTATTGTACTATTTTTGAGGAAGATACTAAAGGTAGTGGAAGAGTATTAAACAAAATAAAAAGAGGTGTATTGAATACACCTCTGGATTGCCTAAGATCATTCTGTTATTAAAGTACTTGAGCTTGTTTAACTTGAACTGGACCCATACCGCGAGGAATTTCGATATTCTCACGCGTTTGAGCTCCTAACGATTCTGCAATAAAGTCTGCAGCGATGTTAGGGTCAAGATCTCCACACGTATACACATCAATGCTGGCATAGCCATGCTCCGGGAAGCTGTGAATAGTTAAATGAGATTCAGAGATGATAACCACTCCGCTTACACCCTGTGGTGCAAATTTATGAAATGCAACCTCGCGAATTTCAGCACCAGATTTTAATGCAGCATTTACGAATGTCTGCTCAATAAAATCCATATCATTTAACTTTTCAAAATCGCATCCCCAAAGTTCTGAGATTACGTGACGACCCATAGTTTCCATATTCAAATTTCCCCCTTTAAACTTTTAAGCTATTAATTAATGAAATTCCAGATTTAAACTGGTCCATAACTACCACGGGGGAAAGTTAGTCCAGAGAGGTCCTAACCCTTTAAGTAGCTACCATACCAAAACCTCGGAGAAGTTCACGAGGATTAGTATACTTTGTTTAATTTCTTTTTGCAACACATTGTTTTACATTTTTTTTGGCAAAATTTCTGAAGGCTTTGTCCTTCTCAGGATTTAATTCTGTCCAATAAAAGGAGCCTGCCGGGGAATGGCAGGCTTTAAGGGTATGGGTAGTTTTATATTAAGAGAAATTGGCGATTATCCAATTTTTACTGCAGATGCCTGGAAAAGTTCCTGTGCAACAAATTTTGTTAAGTCTACAACACGGCAGGAATAACCCCACTCATTATCGTACCATGCAAGTACTTTTACTTTGCTGGTGCCGATTACCATTGTAGATAATCCATCGATGATGGCAGAGTGTTCATTTGTGTTGAAATCAATTGAAACCAATGGTTCGTCAGTAATATCAAGGATACCGTGCAGCGATCCCTGTGAAGCAGTTGCAAATGCCGCATTCACTTCTTCTAATGTAACGTCGCGCTTTAAGTCCACTACGAGGTCAACTAATGAAACGTTAGGCGTTGGGACACGGAGTGCCATTCCATGCAATTTGCCCTTTAAGTGAGGCAATACCAGCGACAAAGCTTTAGCGGCACCAGTGGAAGTCGGGATTATGGACTGTCCGCAAGCACGCGCCCGGCGTAAATCCTTATGCGGGTTATCAATATTTTTTTGGTCGTTTGTATATGCATGAACTGTTGTCATAAGTCCGTTTTCAATGCCAAATTGTTCATCAAGGACTTTTGCAACAGGTGCAAGACAGTTTGTTGTACATGAAGCATTAGAAATAATATCATGTTCTTCAATTTTTAATGCGCTTTCATTTACGCCCATAACAATAGTCACATCTTCATTTTTTCCAGGAGCAGTCAGAATTACTTTTTTAGCTCCGGCTTCAAGGTGAAGAGCTGCTTTATCACGTGAATTAAACTTTCCTGTTGCTTCAATGACGATATCGATGTTCAATTCTTTCCACGGAAGCTCTTCAGGATTTCGGCTGCTGACAAGCTTAACACTTTTTCCGTTCACCACAATAGCATTGTCTTCAGGAACAACACTTCCTTCGAATGGTCCGTGGTTTGTATCATATTTAATTAAGTGTGCCAAAGTTTCAGCTGGATAACTTGCATTTATGGCAACCACTTCAAGATTTTCATCAAGGATGGCTTTTCTAAAAACCATACGTCCAATTCTTCCAAAACCGTTAATCGCTATTCTCGCCTTCATGTTACGGCCCCTTCCGCATTAGTGTTATACTTTTTGTTACCCTAAGATGTAATTAGTATAACATATATAAAATCATTTGTGATGAATTAAATGCGGATTTTTTAATGTTTAACAATTCAGAAATATAAACCCTTTACTTTCACCATGTTTTATGGGGTAATGGTCTAAAAATCAGAAACATATAGTTTATTTTTGTCATACTAATTGGGTATTAAATGCAACAAAAAAGAGCCTGTGACAGGCCCTTAGATAGCATTCCATTTTCTTAAAATATCCCACAATTGTTTCTCTGTTTCTTCAATCCTGCCATTATTATCGATTACAGCATCGGCCAATGCCTTCTTTTCTCTTAAAGGCATTTGGGAATGAATTCTTGCCATTGCTTCTTTCTCGGAAAGCTGATTTCTTTGCATCAGCCTCTGCAGCTGTATACCTTCATCTGCATAAACTAATAATGTTTTGTCGCACATGTATTGTAATTTACTTTCAAATAAAAGCGGTATATCTAAAATAATCATCTGTTCATTACGGCTGATTGCTTGTTCCTTTTTGGCTGTCATTCTTTTGCGGACAGCAGGATGTACAATGCTATTTAAGGCTTTCCGCTCTTTTTCATCATGAAAAATAATGGAGCCCAGTTCCGCACGATCAATTGAACCGTCTTTGAGCAGAACCCTTTCCCCAAAATGACGGACAATTTCCTGATAAGCTTCTTCTCCTTTTTCAACAGCTAATCTGGCTTCTATATCCGCGTCGATTACAGTGTATCCTTTTTCGATGAGGAGAGATGAAACGGTGCTTTTCCCGCTTGCAATCCCGCCTGTCAAACCTACAGTCAGTGACATAGTGTGTTCCTTTCATATAAAATGCTAGATTTTTAATATCCCGATTACGATTAAAATAATTCCAGGGATGAATGAGAACTTATGGACCCACCCGCTTTTGGAGAAGAGGGATCCTACTTGCATTCCCATAAACACAAACAGAGAACTCATAACGGCGACTGTCATTGCCAGGTAGAAAGGCGAGTACCCAAGCATAGCTGCACCGATCCCAGCTCCGAAAGCATCAAGGGATAAAGCGAGCCCGAGCATCAGTGCTTCAATTCCTGTGATGGTTCCGGATTTGTCAAAATCAGCGGACATCGGCTTTTTCAGGATATTAATGACAAGCCCAAGAGATTTGATTTCCAGGTTCACAATCGTTTTTTCATGCGGCAGGACATCCTTAATCTTTTCCGGCCTGAAAAATTGATAAAGTACCCAGGCACCAAGAAAAATAAGTATGACTCCCCCAAAACTTTCAGCTAAAGCCGGAGATAAAAAGGCTTCTATAAAATGGCCAATTGTCATGGCAGCCATTAATGTTAAAGCTGAACAGCAAGCGATTATACTGATCGATTTAAATGGTATGCTCATTTTCCTTAAGCCATAGGTTAAACCGACACTAAAACTGTCAAGACTGACAGCAAAAGCAAGTATCAAAAGAGAGAATGTATGCGCCATAGAATAGAGCTCCTTCCTGTCAATCGCTACGATAGTATATGGAAGAAGCCCATCCAATGTTATTCGAAACGCATTTCAGCTCTATTCTGCATTATTATTTTTTCTGGCATGCTGGACAATAGACTGTCCCTCTGCCTCCTGTCACGATCCGCTCAAGCGTGCTTCCGCAGACTTTGCAATCTTCCCCTTTTCGCCCATACACATAAAGTTCAAGCTGAAACATGCCAATTTGCCCCTGGGAATTAACATAGGAGCGAATGGTGCTCCCTCCCTTATCAACCGCTTCCCTCAGGGTATCTGCAATCTCTTTGTGAAGTGTCTCCAATTCGCTTTTTGTTAAACTATTTGCCGCTCTTTCAGGATGTATTCGTGAACGGAATAATGCTTCATCGACATAAATATTTCCTAACCCTACGATCGTTTTCTGATCGAGAAGTGCAGTTTTGATATTGCGGGTGGTCCGTGCAAGTCTTGCAGCAAGATCTTCTGCCGTAAACTCTTCTCCAAATGGTTCCGGTCCCAGGTGTGCCAGCGGAAGAGTCTTAAATTCTTCACCCTTTGCATATAAGTGCATCGTTCCAAATTTACGGACATCCTTATATCTGAGCTCTGTGCCATCTGTAAAATGAAAAATCACATGAGTATGTTTATCAACAGGCTCTTCTTTTAAAAAAAGTCCGTACCTGCCTTCCATTCTCAGATGGGACACAAGGGCATAATCAATGGTATAGAGTATTAGAAACTTTCCTCTCCTGCCAATGTCCTGAAAAATTTGGCCTGCTAAAGCATCCTTGAATTGAACAAGCTCTTCCGGATGCTTAACCATTTTGGGCCAGAAAACCGAAACATGTGCAATGGTTTTGCCGATGACCAATTCCTGCAATGTTCTTCTGACCGTTTCAACTTCAGGAAGTTCAGGCATGGTCCTCCCTCCTTTGTAAATCAGTTAAAAATGCTTTGGACTTTGCTTTATGATATATATTGAATCCTGTTTGCCGGGGTGTTAATTTTCGCTGCAGGCACTCGCTTTCCGCGGGGCTTCCGGGAGCCTCCTCGGCGCTATGCACCTGTGGGGTCTCCCTGGGTTCGCCACTCCCGCAGGAGTCCCGCACCTTCCACTCCAATTAACACGATCTTTAATAGCACTTAGCATATCACAACAAGAAAAATCATTTTAGGTGAATTACTTGCAAAGTAATTTCCTCAAGACCAACTTTTATTTCGCATCAAACCACGTTGGCCCAAAGGAATAATCCACTTTTAGCGGAACTTTCAATTCTACTGCATTTTCCATAACGTCCGGTACGATTTTTTTGAGCGTTTCTATTTCATCCTCTGGCACCTCAAAGATCAGTTCATCGTGAACCTGCAGCAGAAGGCGTGCTTTGAGTTCTTCTTTTCTTAGGCGGTCAGCCATGTCAATCATGGCTTTTTTTATTATATCGGCCGCGCTTCCCTGGATTGGTGTATTCATGGCGGTTCGTTCTGCAAAGCTTCGCAGGTTGAAGTTTCGGCTTGTGATTTCAGGCAGATACCTTCTTCTGTGAAGAAGGGTCGAGACATATCCCTTTTGTTTAGCATCATGGATAATATCATCCATATACTGCTTAACGCCAGGATAACTTTCCAGATAGCGGTCAATAAATTTACCCGCTTCTTTCCGTGTGATACCCAGGCTTTGGGACAGGCCATAATCACTGATTCCGTAGACAATTCCGAAGTTTACGGCCTTTGCATGGCGCCGCATATTGGATGTAACTTCATTGGCATTAACGTGGAATACTTCCATTGCCGTTTTCGTGTGAATATCCATATCTTCAATAAATGCTTCAATCAGCTTTTCATCATTCGCAATATGAGCCAGTACTCTCAGTTCAATCTGCGAGTAGTCTGCTGCAAAGATGGCCCAGCCAGGTTCTGAAGGGACAAATGCCTGCCTGATTTTTCTCCCTTCCTCCAGACGGATCGGAATATTCTGCAGGTTCGGATCTGTTGAGCTTAACCTTCCTGTCTGTGTAAGAGCCTGATTAAATCTGGTGTGGACTTTGCCTGTTTCATAGTTAACCACCTTAAGCAGGCCTTCAATATAAGTGGATTGAAGTTTGCCAAGCTGGCGGTAATGCAGAATGTCCCGGATAATTTCATGGCTGTTCTCTAGTTTCTCCAGAACATCAGCAGATGTGGAATACCCTGTTTTTGTTTTTTTAATGGCAGGCAGCCCTAATTTTTCAAAAAGGATCACACCGAGCTGTTTTGGAGAATTGATATTAAACGCTTCTCCGGCAAGCTCATGTATGCGCTTTTCGATTTCATCCAATTTGGAGAGCAGGTCTTGTCCCATTGTTTTCAGGCGCTCAAGATCCACTTTAATACCGGTTGATTCCATATCAGCCAAAATCAGAGACAGCGGCATTTCCAGGTCATAAAAAAGCTCGGATTGCTGGTTTTCCTTCAATTCACTATCCAATTTTTCCTTCAATGTCATCAAGGCCGCTGCTTTCCTTGCCAAATGCCCGGCGAGTTCCTTTTCTTCCGGAATCCGCCTTTTTGCTCCTTTTCCGTAAAAAGCTTCATCAGATTGAATCGCATTATAGCCATGATTTTTTGCTATAGAGGCCATATCTTCAATAGTCTGAGATGGGTTAATAAGATAAGAAGCAATATAAAGGTCAAAATCGGCACCTTTTAGATGAACTCCATGATGCCGGAGTGAGACTTCCGATCTTTTGGCATCATAGACTGTCTTCTTTTTCGTTTCATCTTCAGCCCACGTTTTAAAAACATCTGACTTTAAGGCCGTTTCTTTGGAGAAGAAAAAATTCCCCTTATCATTCGCAACGGAAAAACCAATGATGTCTGCATAATGGTAATTATCTTCTAGAAGCTCAACATAAAATGCATTTTCATCGGTAAACATCTCTTCCTTAATCTCATCCGCAATGATAAATTCAATTTCTTCAAGTTTCTCTTCGACCGCTTCTGTGTCACCGCCCAGCTTTTCCAGTAAAGAGTTAAAGCCTAATTCTTTAAAGATGTTTATAACTTTTTCTTTATCAAAACCTTCATATTCAATATCTTCAATTTTAATTTCAACAGGGGCTTCTCTGGTGATAGTGGCAAGTTCTTTGCTCATTAAAGCTTGATCCCTGAATTCTTCCAGCTTTTCTTTCAGTTTTTTCCCGCTCACCTTATCAACAGAATCCAAGAGCTCTTCAAGGGTTCCAAACTCTTTCAGCAATTTAAGGGCTGTTTTTTCCCCAACTCCCGGAACTCCTGGGATATTATCGGAACTATCTCCCATTAGGCCTTTCATATCAATAATCCTGTCAGCTGTGATTCCGTATTTCTCTTCTATATGAGCTGGTGTGTATTCTTCAATGTCAGTAATGCCTTTGCGGGTAATGCTGACTGTTACAGCATCAGAACTTAACTGTGTTAAATCCTTATCCCCAGATATAACTTTAACTTCATAGCCATCTTTTTCGGCATGCAGGGACAGTGTTCCAATAATATCATCCGCTTCATAGTTTTCCAGTTCATATCTGGAAATCCCGTAAGCATCAAGAAGTTCTCTGATATAGGGGAACTGCTCTGATAGCTCAGGCGGTGTTTTCTGCCTTCCGCCTTTATACTCGCTGAAGGTTTTATGGCGGAAGGTTGTTTTTCCGGCATCGAACGCCACAAGAAGATGAGTTGGTTTTTCATCCTCGAGAATCCTTTGCAGCATCATGGTAAATCCGTAGACAGCATTTGTATGTATTCCTTTATCATTGTTTAAAAGCGGCAGAGCAAAAAATGCCCGATAAGCTATGCTGTTGCCATCAATCAGAACAAGCTTTTTTTTATCCAACTAATATCTCCTCCTATCAGAAAAGCGGAAGGCGCCCGCTTAATAAAGGCACGCAGACTAAAAACGCCACGTCCTGTGGCAACGTCTGCATAACCCACATCCTCCCAAAAGCTATCGCTTTCGGTCGTGCGATGTTTATGCTGACGAAGCCTTCCATGTCCTGTGGGCCTCAAGCATATGACAAGCCGGCTGAAAGGGTGTTCTTTAACCTTTTAGACGGATTGGCCTAGACCCTAGAGCTGATGGCGCCTGAAGCTAGACAGTTATCTAACTAGAAAAGCGCAAGCGCCTTGCCCACAATAAAAAAGCCGTTATTTTCCTTTATTCTATCATGAGCAGATAGAGAAAGAAAAATAACGGCTTTTGGGTTAAAAATTATTAATCCGTATACCCCATCAGCAGTCGGGCATATGGTGAGTCCGAAGGGAGAACAATTACAGTTTCACCATTAATGGTCTTTTTATATGATTCTAGCGTGCGGTACAAGGAATAAAATTCAGGATCCTTTGAGAAGGCTTCGTTGTAGACTTTCGCAGCTCCCGCTTCTCCTTCCGCCCGGATCGTTTCAGCATCCGCCTGGGCCTTGGCCAGCATTTCCCTGACATTCCTGTCCGTTTCAGCAATGATGATATTCTTCTGGGCATCACCCTTGGACAAGTATTCCTGGGCTGTTGACTGGCGCTCTGAAATCATTCTGGTGTACACGGACTGTTCGTTTTCAGAAGGTAAATCTGTTCGTTTAATTCGTACATCTGTTACTGTGATTCCATAGTTATCATTAGAAAGCAATTCATTCACTTTAGTAGTAATTTGATCATTCAATGATCCCCTTGATGACTTTTCATCATTAATTATTTCATCATAATTCAGCCGGCCCAATTCGGAGCGGGTCACAGAGTAGATGAATTCTTCCATTCTGGCCTCCGCTCCCTCCAATGTTCTGGCATTTGAGATCATTTTCTTCGGGTCATCAATTTTCCATACTGCATAATTATCAATAATCATAACCTTTTTGTCCTTTGTATTGATTTCAGCTTCGGACACGTCATAAGTCATTTGGTATTTAGGGAGCGTGGTAACACTTTGGATAAATGGTATTTTGTATGTTAATCCAGGCTCGCTCTCAATCCGGACTACCTCTCCAAATTGACGGATGACCCTGTACTCCCCTTCCTTTACAATAAAAAGGTTGCTGAAAAGAATTACGAGTGCGGCAATGACAAGCACAAGGATGAGTCCAAGTTTGGTATAACTTTTCCACTGGAAATTCCCGCCCCGTTCATTGATATTTACCACATTTTGATCACTCATTATCCTCACCAGCTTCCTCTTTCGGTTTGGCCTGTTCTTTCTCAAGCGGCCTGATCGGGAAATATTTCATTGTATTTCCATCGTCATTCATAATGTAAATTTCAGCACCTGGAAGGACTTGCTCCAGCGTTTCAATGACAAGCCGCTCTCTTGTGATATCAGGATTATTCTTATATTCTCCATACAATTTATTAAATACTGCCACATCTCCACGTGCTCTTTCCAGACGGGCCGCTTTTTCACCTTCCGCTTTGGAGGCAAGAGCCTCCTTCTCACCTTCTGCTTCATTCATTCTCTGGTTCTTATATTTTTCTGCTTCATTTTTTTTGGTATTGGCGGTTTCCCTCGCATCCGTTACATCCGTAAAGGCTTTTCTGACATCATCATTCGGCAGTTCCACATCCTGCAGTTTGACTGCAAGAACGGATATACCAATATCATATTTGCCAATTAAAGAGGTTAGGAGCTCTCTGACATCCGCTTCAATTTCTGCTTTTCCTGAAGTTAGTGCATCATCAATTTTAGATCCCCCTATAATACTTCTTAAGGATGAGGAAGTAGCATCATATAGGATTTCTTCTGGATCTTCAGCATTATAAAGATATTTTTCCGGATCCGTAATTTTCCACTGTACCACCAGATCTGCCAGAACGATATTTTCATCACCGGTTATCATCTTTGTCTCATCAGGAAAATCCTTTATTTCTCCATCCTTTTCTTCATATCCAAACTGGAGCGAAAAGGTTTCCTTTGAAAGCTTCTCCACGGTTTGGACAGGCCATGGCAGTTTGAAATGAAGTCCCGGCTCCGTAATGCCTTCCTCCACTTTCCCAAATGTTAAAATGACTGCCTGATCCGATTCATCGACGGTGTACCATGTTGTAAAGGCAACTATACTTAAAATAACAATTGCCAGAATTAGCCCTGCGATTGTATAAATCCGCTTTAAGCTGACCATTTCTCTCTCCCCTTCCCTAGCACTCTTTCTATAACTTTTCATACGATTTATTTACGTAAAGGTTTCATAAATATGACAAAAGTTCAAGAAAGAAGGAAAATCAGCAAAAATGAAAAAGGCGAAAGCGGGGTCAGCTTTCACCTTTTTCTATGGCTCCTTGGATGAAGGGGTTTAACAATTATGATTTTATCAGCGGAATGTAAAGGGGACATAAATCTGCTGTAAAAATAATGTAAAGATAAACCTGCCACTTCACCCATTTTTTTCATTATTCATTTTGGGAAGTTCAATTATAAAGGAGGTACCTTTGCCGACCTCACTTTTTACTGAGATGGATCCTTTATGTGCTTCAACCAGATGCTTAACGATGGCAAGGCCCAGTCCTGTACCGCCTGAATTCCTGCTTCTAGCTTTATCCACCCGATAAAAACGTTCAAAAATACGAGGAATTTCACTGGCTTCAATTCCAATCCCCGTATCCCTTATTTCAGTCAAAACTGTGCTGCCGGTCTTTGCTGCTGAAATATAGATGACTCCCTGATTCGGCGTATAAGAAATTGCATTGGATATGATATTTATAAACACCTGCTTAAGCCGGTGAATATCACCTTCGATATATACCGGCTTTTCATCTCTCTGATATTTAAAAACAATTTCCTTTTCTGCTGCTTTCCCTTTCATAATGGCCATCACATCTTCGAGTACATCAGTCAGGTCCAGCTGCTGAATGGAAAGGCTGAATCCTTGCTTTTCGATTTTCGATAGATCCAGCAAATCCTGAATAAGAGATTGAAGCCGGTCACTCTCCTTCAAAATGATACTGAGGAAATCATTTAAAGCCTGTTTGTCTTCCATCGCACCATCCAAAAGAGTTTCCGAAAAACCCTTTATCGAAGTTATAGGTGTTTTCAATTCATGGGAAACGTTTGCTACAAAATCCTTCCTCATCTGCTCAAGCTTTTTCAGTTCTGTAATATCATGAAAAACAAGTAAAATCCCTTTCCATTCATCATTCGTGCCAATAATCGGGACTCCATATACTTCAAAGTAACGTCTTTCGATATTGACGGGAATAATAAGCTGTTTTTTTACTTTCTGCTCAGTCATGAAAATTTCTTCGACCATTTCGGTAATACCTTTGTGCTCAATCACTTCATAATAGAGTTTATAAAGATATTCGGAAGGATTTACATTGAAAACCTCTTTATAAGGCCGGTTCATTAAATTAATATAGCCTCTGCTGTCAATAAGAATCAGGCCGCTTCCCATGTTTTCAATGAGAGCCCCAAGCCGGTCCTGCTGCATTTCCTGGGACTTCACCATTTCCTGAAGATTCCTCGCCAATACATTGATAGACTTACTAAGCATACCTGTTTCGTCTTCCTGGTCTTCATATGTTCTTGCACGGTAGTTTCCCTTTGTAAGTTCAATTGCAACCTTTGTAGCTGACTCGATAGGTTTTGTATACCGTGCGGTAATTCTTGATCCAAGCAGAATAATCACAAATAAAGAAAGCCCCAGGCTGATAGTCAAAATCCACCAAATCTGCTGGTAAGCCTTTTGGAATTCAGCCATCTTTGTGCTTAAGAAGATATAGCCGTCCTTCTCGCCATTTATTATGACAGGCTGCCAATAATAGTGCAGGTTAAACCCTCCGGCCACTTCCAATCCTGATTCATTTGCAGATTCCTTTTTTAGTACTTCTAATATAATTTCCTGATGCCTGCTTTGTGTTGTCTCACTTTTAACGCTGCTGTCCAATAGTATTCTGCCCTGGCCATCCGTAACTGTTACACGCAAATCAAGAATGTCCCCGAACTCATTGATTTTGTCAATACTTAGGGATCCAATGCCCCCGTTGCCCTCAACATAGCTCGATACCAGTTCAGACTCTTTTTGCAGACGTGCATCAAATGTTTGTAAATAATAGCTTTTAAAAAGCTGGCCTAAAAGAAGGCCCAACGCAATTAAAACAACCAGAATTAAAGTGAGCAATGCGAATAGCAGGCGGGTGCGAAACGTGTTCATTCTCCTTTAGGCTCCTCCAATTTGTAGCCCAGTCCGCGAATGGTCTTTATATATACAGGTTTTTTAGTGTTGGTTTCAATCTTCTCTCTTAAATGGCTAATATGTACATCAACGATTCTTGTGTCTCCCGCAAAATCATAATTCCAAACTGCGCTAAGAAGCTGATCCCTTGTAAGAACACGGCTCTTATTCTTGGCAAGATATAATAGCAATTCAAATTCCTTCGGAGTTAATTCAAGGAGTTCATCTTCAAAATAAGCTTCATAATGCTGCGGAAATATCTTCAGGCCGCCAATCCGCAAAGAATCGCCATCTTCTGTTTTCTCCTCAGCAGCCTCAGGAACAAATTGAGTTCTCCTTAAGATGGCTTTAACTCTGGCAACCACTTCCCGGGGGCTGAAAGGCTTTGTCATGTAATCATCCGCACCCAGTTCAAGGCCAAGGACCTTATCAAATTCATCATCCTTGGCAGTCAGCATTAAAATAGGTGTCGCAATTTTCTGCTGTCTAAGCTGTTTGCATACTTCAATTCCATCAAGCTTTGGAAGCATAAGATCAAGTACAATTAGATCCGGCTTTTCAGAAATGGCCAAATCTTTTCCCTCCTGGCCATCCATGGCTGTGATCACTTCATAGCCCGCCTGCTGCAGGTTATATTGAAGTAAAGTTACGATAGATTGTTCGTCATCTACAACTAGAATTTTCTTATCCATACGATCCTCCGAGTGAATGAATTACCCCTGTTTTGAAACCTCAGCTGAAACAGCACCATTGGAGTGTCAGCGATCTTTATAAAAGCAGGTATCCCTCCTGCCTATCAAACCCCTATTTGCCATATACCTTTATTATAATATATTTCATGATTTTTTTTCGGATCAATTGTTGGATAAGACTGGATTCATAAAAAAAGATGTGCGTCTTCTGCACATCTTTTTACTATCAGAAATTATCCAGAGCATTCCCATCCATTGGCTGAGGCTTGTATGGCGGGCATATAAGGAGCTGTCCGTTAATAACCGTCTGATCCTCTTCATTTGTTCCCTGTACCTTAATTTGTACGGTGTGACTTGACGTGTTCACTTCTGTTACCTCGAATAAAAATTGAACGGTGCCATAATGATAGACAGGCTTCACATACTCGATCTCCTGCTTTAAAACATGGCTTCCTGGCCCCGGCAAATATTTTGATATGGCAGAGTTAATGATGCCATTCAGCATAACACTTGGCACAATCGGCTTTTTATAAGGTGTTTGTGAGGCATAGTCATGCTGGATATATAAAGGGTTTGCATCGTTCGTTAAGCCCAGGTACAGCAATAGGTCCTTATCTTCTATTTTTTCTGTAAGCGTCAGTTTTTCACCAACAGAAATTTCATCAATGGTTCTTCCCAGTTTTCTTTTCTTTCCAAGCAGCATATCTTAGCACCTCCAAGTATTGTAACCGTTTACATAATTGCTGTAAAAAAATAGACTGTAAAATATTTTAAATTATTCAGTCTATTTTTTATATGATATCATTTTATACTATTTCCCAAAAGAGCTTCCAGTAAAAAAATTCGGAGAGCCGACCCCGAATTTTTTTACTATTTATTTTTCAAAGTTATTGATTAGCTTAAGAATTCTGCACGTTGATTTCAGCACGGGTCACTTGCTTTCTGGGGGCGGGCGGTGCGCCGCCTCGCCGCTCCTGCGCCTGTGGAGTCTCACCAGGACATTGAATAATCTCCCTTGAATCAACACCGTACAAAGGAAATGCAATAGCATTTTCGAGGTTCAAGTGACCTCCGCTCCAATCAAATCAGCGATTAAACTGAGACTGCTGCAGCGAAAACACTAGCCATCTTTCCTTAGTACGCTAAAACTTCCATTACCTTGCGAACTGAATCTGCCGATTTATCGAGGGCAGCTTTTTCCTCGCTTGTCAGTTCAAGTTCTATTATTTTTTCAATACCGTTTGCACCAAGGATTGCAGGCACACCCAGATAGATTCCTTCGTAGCCATATTCTCCTTCAAGGTAAGCAATGGAAGGCAATACACGTCGCTGATCTTTAAGGATAGCTTCACACATTTCCACAAGGGAAGCAGCCGGAGCATAGTATGCACTTCCGTTGCCTAATAAGTTGACGATTTCTCCGCCGCCTTTACGCGTGCGCTCAACTATGGCATCAAGACGATCTTTTGAAATTAATGTTTCCAAAGGAATGCCGCCTGCATATGAATAGCGGACTAGCGGAACCATATCATCACCGTGTCCGCCAAGTACGAATCCTGTAATGTCTTTAACAGACAAATTCAGTTCCTGGGCCACAAATGTGCGGAAGCGGGCTGTATCAAGAACACCCGATTGACCAATTACACGGTTTTTGGGGAAGCCTGATTCTTTGAAGACTGTATAGGTCATCGCATCAACTGGATTAGTCAGGACAACAATATAGCTATTTGGGGAATGTTTTACAATCTCCTGAGCTACGCTTTTCATAATCTTCTGGTTCGTTTGAACAAGGTCGTCCCGGCTCATGCCTGGCTTCCTGGCTATGCCTGCTGTAATAACGACAATGTCAGAGTCCTTTGTATCTTCATAGCTGGAAGTACCCGTGATGTTCGCATCAAATCCTTGAACAGGACTTGCTTCAAGCATATCAAGAGCTTTACCCTTTGTAGGGTTTTCCATTTGCGGAATATCGACCAGCACAACGTCTCCAAGTTCCTTTTGGGCAAGCAAAAATGCGGTTGTCGCTCCAGTAAATCCCCCACCGATTACAGAAATCTTTTTGCGTTTCAATGACATGAGCAGTTCCTCCTTTAGGAAATGAAAGTATCAGGAATTTGCATTCCTTATGTAAGAGGCTGTTTTATTAAAACAGCCATCCTATTAGCTTTACACATTCATCACTTACAAAAATCGCCAGCTGCCCAGCTGCAGAAGTTTCCCCAAGAAGCAATCCAAATAACACTGCAGAAATAGTATATTAGCCAAAAGCGCCTTTTATTAAAGGCGCTTTTGTTTTTTACTCCATATTTTTAATTAATTCGTCTGCAAACTCTGAGCATTTCACTTCAGTTGCTCCATCCATTAGACGGGCAAAATCATATGTTACGACTTTTGAAGCGATAGATTTTTCCATAGATTTAACAATCATGTTTGCAGCTTCGTTCCATCCAAGGTGTTCAAGCATTAATACACCTGAAAGAATAACAGAAGAAGGGTTAACCTTATCAAGGCCAGCATACTTTGGAGCTGTACCATGAGTTGCTTCGAAGATCGCATGTCCAGTTTCATAGTTAATGTTTGCTCCTGGAGCAATACCAATGCCGCCAACCTGTGCAGCAAGTGCGTCAGAAATATAATCGCCGTTCAAGTTCATTGTCGCAACAACATCAAACTCTTTTGGACGGGTAAGGATCTGCTGAAGGAAAATATCAGCAATCGCATCTTTAACGATAATTTTGCCAGCAGCTTCTGCATCTGCCTGTGCTTTGTTCGCTGCTTCAACACCCTGCTCATCTTTAATGCGGTCATATTGAGCCCAAGTGAATACTTTTTCTCCGTACTCCCTTTCAGCAAGCTCATAACCCCAGTTTTTAAAGGCACCCTCAGTAAATTTCATGATATTGCCTTTATGTACAAGTGTTAGAGATTTGCGGCCTTCTTTAATTGCATACTCGATGGCAGCGCGTACAAGACGGCTAGTTCCTTCTTCTGAAACAGGCTTAATGCCGATGCCTGAAGTTTCTGGGAAGCGGATCTTATTAACGCCCATTTCATCCTGAAGGAATGAAATTAGCTTTTTAACCTCATCAGAGCCTTTTGCATACTCAATGCCAGCATAAATATCTTCAGTATTTTCACGGAAAATAACCATGTCAGTATCCTGAGGGCGCTTAACTGGAGAAGGAACACCTTCAAACCAGCGAACCGGACGCAGGCACACAAATAGGTCAAGCTCCTGGCGAAGCGCAACATTCAGGGAACGGATGCCGCCGCCGATTGGCGTTGTTAATGGTCCTTTAATCGCAATTAGATATTCATTAATCACATCAAGTGTTTCAGAAGGAAGCCACTCACCAGTCTGATTGAAAGCTTTTTCTCCTGCTAATACTTCTTTCCAGACAAGCTTGCGCTCACCATTATAGGCTTTTTCAACTGATGCATCCAATACACGGGAAGCTGCTGCCCAAATATCAGGACCTGTTCCGTCTCCTTCAATAAAAGGAACGATTGGATTGTTTGGTACATTTAATACACCATTAGTAACTGTGATTTTTTCACCTTGCATTGTTATACCCTCCATTTTGAAAAGTGCGAGCATCAGCCTTTATTTTTATATAGTTTCGGCACGATGCTGCATCAGTATATCAGAATCAAAGGTTAGAAGGCATTTGCCCCTAACCTTTTCCCTGCTCTCTCTATTACAGCAATTTTTTGATAAAAAGTAAAATGCTGAGTAGTAATTAGTTCTATTAATCTGCTTTTTCTGCTTTTTCTGCTTTTTAAAGACCTCTTTGCTCTACTGGAACGAATTTTTGCATTCCCGGGCCTGTATAGTCAGCACGCGGGCGGATCAGACGATTATTTTCATATTGTTCGAGAATATGGGCCAGCCAGCCGGATACGCGGCTTACAGCGAAAATCGGCGTGAACAGATCGTGGTCGATTCCCAGGCTGTGGTATACAGATGCAGAATAGAAGTCGACATTTGGCGGAAGTTTTTTCTCTCCGGTAACAATTGCTTCAATTTGCGTGGACATTTCGTACCAGTGTGGTTCCCCGGTAAGTTCTGTAAGCTTTTTGGACATTTCTCTTAAGTGCTTGGCACGAGGGTCGCCCTGACGGTATACACGATGTCCAAATCCCATGATTTTCTCTTTCTTTTCAAGCTTTTCACGGATATATGGCTCCACATTTTCAAGAGTGCTGATATCAGTAAGCATTTTCATTACCGCCTCATTGGCACCGCCATGCAAAGGCCCTTTTAAAGCGCCAATTGCAGCTGTAACTCCGGAATAGATATCTGACAATGTGGCTACACATACACGTGCAGTAAAAGTGGAAGCATTTAGTTCATGGTCTGCATGAAGAACCAGCGCTTTATTAAATGCTTCAATTGCGATTGGTTCAGGCTCTTTGCCTGTAAGCATGTATAGGAAGTTGGCTGCAAATCCAAGATCTGTTCTAGGAGCAATTGGCTCAAGGCCTTTTCTTACTCTAGCAAATGCCGTTACGATAGCAGGCATTTTAGCTTGAAGGCGAATTGCTTTTTTATAATTTGCTTCTTCACCCATCTGGTCTGCTTCTTCATCATAAAGTCCCAATAGAGACACTGCAGAACGCAGAGCAGCCATTGGATGCACTTTGTCAATTGGATATGTTTTAAAATGGTTCAGAACTTCCTCTGGAAGAGAGTAGTTTGCTGCAAGCTGACTCTTCAACTCATCCAGCTGGGATTGAGTAGGAAGCTTTCTGTGCCATAAAAGATAAATAACCTCTTCAAAGCTTGCATTTTCAGCCAAATCATCAATATTGTAGCCTGCATAGGTTAATGTATCGTCTATGATGGAGCTGATAGACGAAGTAGTAGCTACTACCCCTTCAAGACCGCGTGTTACTGTCATACCGAATCTCTCCTTTACATAATAAAATTTCCCCATACCCATTTTTGTCTGTACATTAAACATAAGTAAGCCGAACCTGATTTTTCATTTTTCAGAAAAGCTTCCTTGTCATGTCCACATTCTGTTTTATCTATACTATGAACACTTTTATAGGGCTGCTGGAGCCGTTGCAAAGTCGGCTGTATTAGCCGATCTACAGACCAAAACCATGAAAGGTGAAACTTCCATTTAGTGAAAGGGCACTCCACGATATACGGAAGAAATAAACTTTCTTTTGGCATGCATTCCATCGAGCGGTTGCTCGGTACTCTTTAAAAAAAAGAAAATGCTTACATTTTTTTCTGAATAGAAAAAATAAAATATATTAATAACATTTTAATAGAGCTTAACTGAATATAATAGGTACCGTGAAATAGGTTACGCTTACAAGTCCTATTATAAACAATTATCTGACTTTTGTGAATGAAAAGCACTTAAAATGTTAAAAAATATTATTTTCCAAAAAAAGTTTATTTACAATAATGCCCAAGGGCAATGAAAAACCTTTTGAATCCTTCATTTAAAGAGTTCAAAGATTTTCATTGCCATATACGCAATTCCTGCCCCTATCAGAGGACCGACGGCAACACCTTTAAAAAGGGAAACAGCAAGTATGGTCCCAAGAACAAGAGCAGTTGTTATATGAGGGTCTTCAGCCAGCAGAACGATGCCGCCTTTTGCCAAAAGCGCAACTGCAATCCCTGAGACAAGGGCAACCCATGCATAAGGGGACTTGAACGCTCCACCTAAATCCCGGAAGCCGATTTCACCGCTTGCTATAGGCGCCAGGACAGCGATTGTAATTATGGTTACGCCCCAGTTAATCCCTTTGGACTGCAGGAATGAAAAGGCTTTTGAATCGAGGCCGGCTGCTTTAAGGACAATCAATACAAAGACAGCAATGATCAATGATTGATTTTTTGCTATTACACCAATACCCAGCAATAGAATCAAAAAAATGAGCGATTGGGAAAACATTTGCTAATTCACCTGCCAGCTTTCTATATTATCGTAACATAATTTAATTCATTTTAATAATTTCTGAGTTCTTTACCGGATTTTAATAAATAGAATAAGTATTACTAGACAATAGCTAATTATTTTTAGCTTCATCAAAATTGATGTATGATATGACTAATAACATTACATAAAAACGGCAGCTGCAATGACTTAGTCTGTTCTAATTAAATAAGGAGGCTATTACTTGAACCCGGCATATATCTATCGGACCGTAAGATTTTTCTTTGTTATTGGAGTAGTGATCTTAAGTCTCTATGCTTTCTTATATTTATCCAAAGTGACTTACCCTTTCATTATTGGACTGGCCATTGCCTTTCTAATTAATCCCTTTGTCAACATGATGGAAGTTAAATGGAAAATTCCCAGGGCTCTTGCAGTCCTCATTGCTTTGATTCTTATCTTTGCCATTTTTGCTGGATTAATCACATTGCTGGTGGCAGAGATCGTATCAGGTGCAGATTATTTGGCAAAAGTAGTACCGCAGCACCTCGATACTTTAATTGACTTCATTGAGCAGTTCTTTGCTGGGCAAATCATTCCTCTTTATAACCAGCTTGCCAGTTTATTTAATAATCTTGGCACAGGCCAGCAGGATACCATAATGACGAACATAGAAAATGTCGGGAAGCAATTTGGCTCCACTCTGGGAGATTTTATCCAGGCATTCTTCGAGAAAATCCCAAATATCCTTTCCTGGTTTCCCAATGCAGCAACTGTCCTGATATTCTCGCTGCTGGCCACTTTTTTCATCAGCAAGGATTGGCATAGGCTTTCAGGCCTCTTCAGCCGCATACTGCCCAGCCGTGCAAAAAAGAGCGGCAGAACTGTATTTGCCGATCTGCAGAAGGCCTTGTTTGGCTTTGTCAAGGCACAGGCTACCTTAGTATCTATCACGACTGTTATCATACTTGCCGGACTGCTGATTTTGCGTGTCGATTATGCTATTACAATTGCACTGGTGACTGGCCTTGTCGATATAATACCCTATCTCGGAACAGGGCTGGTTTTTGTGCCATGGATCATCTATGAAGCAATCGGCGGAGAAATGAGCAGGGCAATCGGACTTGGCATTCTTTATATCATCGTATTGGTACAACGGCAGATTATGGAGCCAAAGATCCTTTCATCAAGTATTGGACTTGATCCTTTAGCTACCCTGATTGCTTTATTTGTCGGTTTTAAACTGATTGGATTTCTGGGCTTAATCGCCGGGCCGGTTACTCTTGTACTCATCACAACTCTTCATAAAGCTGGAGTATTCTGGGATATCTGGTTGTTTATAAAAGGCAATGAGGAAGCAGATTAAGATGATGATCTGAATGTGGGCATCCCTTAATCAGGCTATGTAATGGATTGCCTATTTGGCACTTGCATAATCAAAAGTGTGAATGCGCCCGAAAATAAAATGGCCAATAAAATAAACAAGCCGCTCCAATTTAAAGGAGCGGCTTTATATATAGCTTTTTTCACCTGATTATCGTGATTGTTCCCTTGTTCATCCATTTTTTCAGACCTATATACAGGATGTTTTTAAGTACTTTTCTTGCAGAAGGAAGAAGCAATGTAAATCCTAATGCATCTGTAATGAATCCCGGTGCAAGAAGCAGGGTGCCTCCAATAAGGATGCAGGCCCCATCAAGAATGGCATCTCCAGGCATTTGCCCGCAGCGCAGCTGATCCTGTATTTTTCTGATTGTTTCAAGACCCTGTTTTTTGGCCAGATAAGCACCGAGAACGCCTGTAAACAAGATAACCGCAAGAGTAGGCCATAGACCAATTGTGTTCCCTGATAGCAGTAAAACACCAATTTCAGCAGCAGGAACGATTATCATCAGCAAGAGAATGTAGCGCATCAAGCCACCTCTATTTTGTATAAGACTTACCTTTATTATACCAAACATGAAACTGAGAATATAACAATTTGTCTGTCCCAGGAATCAAAAAAAAAAGAAGGGCGAACCCTTCCTTTTTTAATCCTAATTACAGCACGCTTGCGTGGCCGTTATAAATTACGCCTCGCTGAGAATCGACTGTTACTTCCTGCCCATCTTTGAGAAGGGTTGTTGCTTTTTCAACCCCTACAATGACAGGTATGCCAATATTAAGGCCCACGACAGCCGCATGGCTTGTAAGTCCGCCTTCTTCTGTAATAAGTGCACTGCATTTTTCAATGGCAGGGACCATTTCACGGTCAGAACCGATAGTAACCAGAATAGAGCCTTCTGTTACTTTTGCCAATGCTTCCTCTGCATTTCTTGCCACAACGACTTTTCCAAAGGCAGATTTGCGCCCGATTCCTTGTGCCTTAGCCAGGATATCCCCCACTACATGAATTTTCATTAAATTGGTGGTACCAGCTTCACCAACAGGCACACCAGCTGTAATAACCACTAAATCTCCTGATGCGACAATTCCGCTGTTCACACTTTCCTCAACTGCAATATCAAGCATATCGTCTGTAGTAGACGCTTTTTGGCCAATTTGAGGATAAACACCCCATGTTAAAGATAAGCGCCGTGATACATAGTCGTTTGAAGTGACAGCAACAATAGGAGCTTTTGGACGGTACTTTGAAATCATCCTTGCTGTATGGCCGCTTTCAGTCGGTGTAATAATGGCGTTAACATCCAGGTTTAGAGCTGTATGTGCCACTGATTGTCCAATGGCATCTGTAATGTTATGTTCATTATCTTTGCTTCGGTTTGATAGAATTTCTTTATGATCCAAAGCAGATTCTGCTCTTGATGCGATGTTGTGCATCGTCTGCACAGCCTCGACAGGATAAGAGCCCGCAGCCGTTTCACCGGATAACATGATAGCATCAGTACCATCAAAAATGGCATTTGCTACATCACTCGCTTCTGCGCGTGTTGGACGGGGGTTGCGCTGCATGGAATCCAGCATTTGTGTTGCAGTAATGACAGGTTTACCCTGTGCATTGCACTCTTTAATTAATTTCTTTTGCACAAGCGGAACTTCTTCTGCCGGAATTTCGACACCAAGGTCTCCGCGCGCTACCATAAGACCGTCGGAAATTTCAAGAATTTCATCAATGTTATCTACACCTTCCTGATTTTCAATCTTAGGAATGATGTTGATATAAGAGGCATTGTGCTCCTCAAGCAGCTGTCTGATTTCTAAAACATCAGACGCTCTGCGGACAAAAGAAGCGGCAATGAAATCTACGCCCTGTTCGATTCCGAAGATGATGTCCTGAGCATCTTTCTCCGTTATGCCAGGAAGATTCACAGATACACCCGGAACGTTGACGCCTTTTTTATTTTTAAGTGTTCCGCTATTTAAGATTTTTGTGTGAATTTCACTGTTGGCTTTATCGATTTTTGTTACTTCAAGTCCAATTAAACCGTCATCAAGCAGAATTTTGCTTCCTGTGTGTACATCTTCAATTAGCCCTGCGTATGTAACAGAAAACTTTTCTGCTGTTCCTTCAACCTCGTTCATGGAGATAATAATGTTTTCCCCAGCTCTCAGTTCAATCGCACCTTCCAGCATATTGTTTGTGCGGATCTCCGGCCCTTTTGTGTCTAAGAGGATTGCTACTGTCTTTCCTGTCTTTTCGGCAGCTTCACGGATGTTCTGAATTCGCTGTCCATGCTCCTGGAAATCACCATGGGAAAAATTTAACCGGGCAACATTCATTCCTGCTTCAATAAGCTGTGTTAACTTTTCAACACTTTCACTGGCAGGTCCAATAGTACAAACGATTTTCGTTTTACGCATTTTAATTTACCTCCTGATTTGATGCAGCTTGAATACCAGCACTGACAGCTTTATGCCGCTTGTGCCGGCTTATATCTGATTAGATTAAATAGACAGCTCTTTCGAAAGTTTGTATAGGTCCAGGTCAAGTGTATGCTCTCTATCCAATATTTCTATTATATCATGGTCAACAAGTTTATTATTTTGAATTCCTACCGCACGTCCGCCTTTGCCTTCAAGGAGAAGTTCTACTGCATGTGCTCCAAGGCGGCTTGCCAGCACCCGGTCGAATGCAGTTGGGGATCCGCCCCTCTGCATATGGCCAAGTACAGAAACCCGCGTATCAAAGTTTGTTGTATCCTTAATCTGCTTGGCAAATTCCACTCCGCTGCAGACTCCTTCTGCAACCACAATGATACTATGTTTCTTGCCCCGTTCATGTCCCTTTTTAAGTCTCTCTGCAATTTCATCCATACTATAGCCTGCTTCAGGAATGAGGATTGTTTCCGCACCGCCTGCTAATCCTGCACATAAAGCGATGTCTCCTGCATCTCTTCCCATTACTTCAATGATAAATGTTCTTTCATGGGAAGTAGCCGTATCACGGATTTTATCAATTGCATCAATAACCGTATTTAAAGCTGTGTCAAAGCCAATAGTATATTGGGTTCCCGGAATATCATTATCGATGGTGCCAGGTACGCCCACACAAGGAAATCCCTGCTCTGTCAAAGCTTTTGCTCCACGGTATGAACCGTCCCCGCCAATTACCACAAGACCTTCAATACCGTGCTTATTCATCTGTTCAATGCCTTTTTGCTGGCCTTCTTTTGTTTTGAACTCTTCGCTTCTTGCCGAATGCAGGACTGTGCCGCCGCGATGGATGATATCACCAACCGAACCAAGGTCAAGCTTCTTAATATTCCCTGACATTAAGCCGGAATATCCGCCATAAACACCATACACTTCAATATTATGATAAATCGCTTTACGGACAACTGCACGTACAGCTGCATTCATGCCAGGAGAATCGCCGCCGCTTGTTAATACTCCTATTTTCTTCACAATAATCACCCCGAATGTATATTTATATAAAATAAGAAAGCGTGTTGTCTGCTGAGCTGTTTATTCACAGCCTATAAATCATGGACACCGCCTGCCCAGGAATTTTGTATGTAATATAGGCTCTTCTTTATGTAAAGCAGAGCATAGTCTGCTTATCTTATTATTTAACAAAACGCTATTGAATATTTCTAAAATACCATGAAGAAGGGAGCATCTCAACTTTATCAGGCAAATTCAAGGAAATACAGAATTGTCGGGTAACTGAAAGCGGTTTAAATAGAAAAACCTGCATTTTTTACTTTGAAAGTGGTATTTGTATAAGCCTCCCGCTGACGTAGATGGCTTGTGCACTGAAATAGGCAAAAAATAAAAGCGTGCCCGAAAGCACGCTTTTATTTTACCCCAATAAATTCCTTTAAAAACGAATATTCACCAATGGATTTGAACTTGTTGTACCGGTGATCGATCAGCTGATCTTCAGAAAGATCCAACAAATCCTTCAATGATCGATAAAGGACCTCTCCGATTTCTGCAGCCTGTACCTTTACATCTTTGTGGGCTCCGCCCTTTACCTCTTCGATAATCTCATCCACAACACCTAATTCTTTTAAATCCGGAGCAGTAATTCTCATGGATTCTGCAGCCTTTTTGGCCTGCGTGGCATCTTTCCAGAGAATAGCAGCAGCTCCTTCTGGAGAAATAACCGAATAAGTGGAGTTCTCAAGCATATGAATATGGTTTCCCACACCGAGAGCCAGCGCTCCGCCGCTTCCGCCTTCACCGATGACGATACAGATAACAGGCACCCTAAGGCTGGCCATTTCAAACAGGTTTTTTGCGATCGCCTCACTCTGTCCGCGTTCCTCTGCGGCTTTCCCAGGATAGGCGCCCTTTGTATCAATGAAACAAATAATCGGCCTTCGGAATTTATCTGCTTGCTTCATTAGTCTTAATGCTTTTCGGTAACCTTCGGGATGCGGCATTCCAAAATTTCTGCGGATATTCTCTTTTGTGTCTTTTCCGCGCTGATGCCCGATGACGGTAACCGGAAGGCCCCTAAACTTTGCAATGCCTCCAACAATGGCTTCGTCATCCCCAAAAGCACGATCTCCATGACACTCGAAAAAATCCTCAAAAAGAAAGGAAATATAGTCCTGAGTGGTAGGCCTTGCGGGATGTCTTGCAATCTGCACACGATCCCACGGTTTCATATTTTCATATATATCGGCTTCTAATTTCTCCAAGCGCGCTTCCAGCTTCTCTATCTCAGAGGATAGGTCTACATCGGCTGTTTTTGTGAACTCTTTTAATTCAGCAATCTTTTTTTTCAGCTCCATAACCGGACGTTCAAATTCTAATTCTCCTGCCATTGGAAGTCACCTCCTGGTTGATGTATTGATAAAATGGCTGATATCTTGTCCTTTAACTCTGTTCTGGGGATGACTGCATCCAATTGACCGTGTTTTAATAAGAATTCTGCTGTCTGGAAGTCTTCCGGCAGTTCTTCACGGATCGTTTGTTCTATGATTCTGCGCCCCGCAAAGCCAATCAATGCACCTGGTTCCGCCAAATTGTAATCTCCCAGTGAAGCAAAGCTTGCAGACACACCGCCTGTTGTCGGGTGAGTCATGATGGAGATAATCAGGCCTCCATTATCACTGAATCTTTTTAAGGCTACACTTGTCTTAGCCATTTGCATTAGGCTTAATACGCCTTCCTGCATTCTTGCTCCGCCTGATGCGGTAAATATAATAAAAGGAACTCCAAGTTCATCAGCTTTTTCAATGGCACGGGTAATTTTTTCTCCGACTACTGAGCCCATGCTTCCCATTCTGAATGTGGAATCCATAACGGCCACTGCTATTTTTTGGCCATTTACAGTGCCTGTCCCAGTCACTACCGCTTCATTAATCTTTGTTTTTTCCCGATCCTTTTCTAGCTTTTCAATATAATCCGGGAAATTAAGAGGATTTTCAGATATCATGTTTGCGTTAATTTCATCAAAGCTATTGGCATCCAAAAAGCTTTCCAAACGCTCTTTTGAATTCATGGTGTGGTGGTATTGACAGTGGAAACACACTTTAAGGTTCTTAACCAATTCTTTTGTATACATGATCTTCTTGCAGTTCGGACACTTTGTCATGATTCCTTCCGGCACATCCTGCTTTGCCGTTTCCGATGGAATGGTTGCATATTTCTTCTTCTTCGTCTTAGTGAAAATATCTTTAAGCAAGATGAAACCTCCCTGATAATAGCTGAATCAATTCCATTAATTTCAACAGTGGTCAGACCACCGATTTAAAAATGAATGCCTAACTCTACTAGGCTCCATTAATGCTTGTCTGATTATTTAAATATAGAGGATATCAGCTATAAAATTTGCAAAAAATTGTCGTTAGCCTTTCGACAATTTTCTCAGATTTCTATATACACGAATAACTTCGGATTCATTTCTGGAAATCAATGTCTCAATCAGCTTTGCATATTGTTCCTTGGTTACCATCATTGTCTCCAGATCCAAAGAATTATAATAATCTTTAAGGATAATCCAGATGCGGAGGAATAGATGATTATCTGCAAGTGTGACGATTTCCAGAAAAAAGTCATCATCTGAGTAGTCTGCTTCAAGAGACCACTTTTTGAACCTAAGAAGCTGATCTTCTCCAGCCTTTTGAATGATTAGCCATAAACAATCAAGTTCGATCAAGAACTTGGTTTCTTTAACATCTCTGATGGATTTCTTATCCTGAAGAATAAACGTGCTAAGCAGCTGTACGAGCTGATGACCTCTAAAATCCCTCATAAAAGTCCCCTCGCCCCTCCTTGTCTCTATTAAGCCAAGAAGTTCAAGGGCTCTTAATGCTTCCCGAACGGAAGAGCGCCCGACACCCAGGCGCTCTGACAGCTCTCTTTCGGAAGGCAATCGATCTCCAGGCTTAAGTCCGTCATGTTCAATCATGGACCTAAGCTGTTTGACAATGCCGATATAAACCTTCGTGTTATTTTGAGGTGGATTCACGTATGGAGTCACTCACCTTTTCCAATGACAGCAAGTTGCTTCGTTTTTTCCTTTACTTCTTCAGGATCCACTTTAATGCGGGCAACACCGGTTTCCATTGCTGCCTTTGCCACTGCAGCGGCAACTGCAGGTGCGACACGGGGATCGAATGGCCCAGGGATGACATAATCCGCATTCAGCTCATCCTGATGAACCAAATTGGCAATGGCTTCTACAGCAGCTACTTTCATTTTCTCATTGATATGAGTTGCACGGACATCCAGAGCCCCTCTGAAAATTCCAGGGAAAGCCAGCACATTATTGACCTGGTTTGGAAAATCGGATCTTCCTGTCCCAACTACCATCGCTCCAGCTGCTTTCGCTTCATCAGGCATAATTTCAGGAGTTGGATTAGCCATAGCGAAAATAATCGGGTCCTGATTCATGGCACCAATCATCTCTGCCGTTAACGCTCCAGCCGCAGAAACCCCGATGAATACATCTGCACCTTTAATAACATCAGCTAGGCTTCCCTTGGCATTTTCACGATTCGTATACTTCGCTACTTCATTTTTTATCTCATTCATTCCCTGTGGGCGGCCTTCATAGATGGCACCCTTGGTGTCACACATAATAATATCGCGAACACCATAGCTGTATAGAAGTTTAATGATGGCAATTCCGGCCGCACCGGCACCGTTTGCCACAACCTTAATTTCATTCATTTTCTTTCCTGAAAGCTTCAAGGCATTCACAAGACCTGCAACAGTCACAATGGCAGTGCCATGCTGGTCATCATGGAAAACAGGAATATTTGTTTCCTTTTTTAGTCGCTCTTCTACATAAAAGCAATTTGGAGCAGCAATATCTTCAAGGTTTACGCCTCCAAATGTAGGTTCAAGAAGTTTTACAGTCTCAACAATTTTATCAACATCGGTCGTATTGAGGCAAATCGGAAATGCATCCACTCCTGCAAAACTTTTGAATAGTACAGCTTTACCTTCCATTACAGGCAGGGCGGCTTCCGGCCCGATATTTCCTAATCCCAGCACAGCTGTTCCATCGGAAACAACCGCAACCATATTACCTTTCATCGTATATTCATAGACAGTTTCCGGCTTATCATAAATCTCCTTGCAGGGCTCAGCAACCCCTGGGGAATAAGCAAGGCTTAAGTCTTTGGCATTTCGCACCTGTACTTTTGATTTAGATTCCAATTTCCCTTTATTAGCTCTATGCATATGCAGTGCTTCTTCGCGTAAGGTCAAAATTTTCACTCCTCATATTCCGGATAGGATTTATATATAAACATAGATCGACGAAGAAATACCTGCTGCCGTTCTGCTTGATTATCAGATGGCGCAGGGCTTATCCTTCGCTTCAGTGGTCAGACCAGTTTATTTTTCTTCTTACAAATATACCATAATTGTTATTGTTGTAAAGGGTAATTACTTTAAAATGACGTTATTCTGCCCAAGCACTTTCATAAGCAATTGAAGGAAATCTTCTGATGGCGAGATCAGGTCTTCTTCACCCAGGCGAATGGTTTTTCGGGAGCTTTCATAATATAAAACCACCTGAACCCGGCCTTCATTTTTCTTAAATAACTCTTTAAGCAAACGAAGATTTTCAGATGTTTCCCGATCCTCGGTAATCCTTAAATATAAAACTGGATCTTTGTTTTGCATTTTTTCAATTGCTTCCTTCACATCATCCAGATGCTGGACAATCAGCTGCTTCTTTCCGTCCCGTTCCTCAATCCTTCCTTCCGCAAAGACGATGCTTCCCTGGGAGCATTGCATTGAAAATCGGTTAAACACCTTTGGAAAAACAACTGCCTCCATATCCCCTGTCTGATCGCTCAAGGATAGAAATGCCATTGGCTCTCCTTTTTTCGTACGGATCTTTTTCACTTCGGATAAATATGCAACTGTTTTTGCCTTATTTGCATTTCTTTCGAGTTCAATCAGCGGACTGGCATCCAGCAGGTGAAAAGATGATTCGTAGATTGAAACCGGATGATCTGATAAATACAGGCCCAGCACATCTTTTTCAAATCTCAGCTTGTCCTCGGAACGGATCGGATCTACTTCGGTATATTTAGGCTTAGGAAAAAATTCATCATCCTCAAAGAAATCAGCTTGATCGTCTTCCGGCATAACAAGCTGGGCATGTTCCGCAGCCACATCCAGGCTGGCAAGCAGAACAGCTCTATCTTCCCCAAATTCATCAAAGCTTCCTGAATGAACCAGGGACTCGAGGACCTTGCGATTAACAGCTTTTGTTGAAACCCTTATGCAAAAATCAAACAGATCTTCAAAGCGCTTATTTTTCCTAGCCTGAAAAATATCCCTTAAAGCTGCAGCACCTACGCCTTTTATGGCTGCAAGACTATACCTGATTGAATCTTTCTCTACCAGAAACGAATAGCCGCTTTTATTTATGGATGGCGGGCTGAGCGCCAAACCCATCTGTCTCAGTTCTCCGATATACTGGGCAATCCTGCCTTCATTGCCTACTGCTGAAGTCAGCAGTGAAGCCATGAAGTAAAGCGGATAATGAGTTTTTAAATATGCCAGCTGATAAGCTATGAAACTGTATGCAACCGCATGGCTCCGGTTAAATCCATAGTTTGCAAACCGGACAATTAGATCATATATATCATGAGCAGCTTGTTCATTATAGCCTTTCTTTACTGCTCCCCCTACAAAATGGACACGCTCACGGTCAAGCACTTCTTTTTGCTTCTTGCTGACTGCTCTCCGAAGCAAATCGGCTTCACCCAGTGAAAATCCTGCCATTTTTGCAGCGATTTGCATTATTTGTTCCTGATACACGATGACACCATACGTATTTTCAAGAATAGGCTTCAAATCAGGATGCGGAAATATAATCGGCTTCCTTCCGTGCTTTCTGTCAATAAACAGCGGGATATTTTCCATAGGGCCGGGGCGGTAAAGGGCATTGACAGCCACAATATCTTCAAAGCGCGTTGGCTGGAGCCTTGTCAGCACACTTCGCATCCCCTCAGACTCAAGCTGGAAAATGCCTGTAGTATCTCCTCTTCCCAAAAGACTGTATACTGCCTCATCATCCAGGGGAATGTTTTTTATATCAATCTGTGTGCCTGTCTTTCTCTGTATAGAGCTTAAGATATTCTCGATTAGTGTCAGGTTCCTAAGACCGAGAAAATCCATTTTTAATAGGCCGACATCCTCAAGATGCTCCATCGAGTATTGGGTCAAATAAACATTCTCATGTCCCTTTTGAATGGGAATGGCCTCAACCAGCGGGTGCTCGCTGATTACAACGCCGGCAGCATGAGTTGATGTGTGCCTTGGGAGACCTTCCAGTTTGATAGCCGTTTCAAAAAGTCTGCGATTTAAATCGGATTCCTCGGTGAATCTTCTTAAAGGCTCTGATTCTTTGTAAGCCTCTTTGAGACTGATGCCCAATTTGGAAGGTACTTTTCTTGAAAGCATGTCCAGCTCTTTCGGATTAAGCCCAAATGCCCTGCCGACATCCCGTAGTGCCGCCTTAGCTGCCAATGTTCCAAACGTAAGAATTTGAGCAACATGCAACTCTCCATATTTCCTGGACACATACCGAATCACCTCATCCCTTCTGTGATCCGGGAAATCGATATCAATATCAGGCATGGAAATTCTTTCTGGATTAAGGAACCGCTCAAATAATAGCTGATGCTCAATTGGATCCACATCTGTAATATATAAGACATAAGCAACCATTGAACCGGCAGCAGATCCCCGCCCCGGACCGGTTAAAATTCCATTTTCTCTCGAAAACTTCATAAAATCCCAAACGATTAGAAAATAATCGCTGAATTTCATATTCTTAATTATATTCAGCTCATACTGCAAACGCTCCCTATGCTCACCATCTGCATCCGGATATCTGTCAGCAAAACCCTTCCAGCAAACTTCTGCCAATAGCTCATCGGCACTCATCCCTTTTACAGCAGGGTATTTAGGGAGGTTCTGTTTATCCAGCTCAAGCATAACATTGCATTGCTCTGCTATCTTAATCGTATTCTCCAAAGCATCCGGATAACCCGATAACAATTCTGCCATTTCCCCGGATGACTTTAAATAATACTCATCGCTCTTCAGCCGCTCTCTCGCTTCATCCTGAAGCTTTTCTCCATTTTTAATGGCCAGCAGGCACTCATGGGCAAAAGCATCTTCTTTTTTTATGTAACAAACACCATTTGAAGCCGCCAGGCCAATCCCGGTTTCCCCGGAAAGCTGAACCAGAAGTTCATGGTTTTTTTTCTCTTCACGCAGCCCATGATCCTGTATAGTGAAAAAGAATGAATGCGGCTCGAAAAGACTGCTGAAAAGTTCAGCTATTCTTTTTGCCTGGCCGTATTCACCCGCCTCAAGATAGTGTTCTATTTCCCCGTCAAGGCCGGGAGTTAAAGCAAACAATCCTCCTGCATAGTGCTTAAGCCATTTAACAGGGATGCCTTCAGGCGATTTTGTCTGGACTGTGCTTGTGATTTTTAATAGATTCTGAAAACCCTGCCTGTCTTTAGCCAAAAGGACCATCGGATAAGCTTCCCCTTCGGAAATCTCGCTTAATACATCCACAGAGAGGCCCAGGATTGGCTTTATGGACTGCTTAAGACATTCTTTATAAAAGGCAACAGCTCCGTACATGACATTCCGGTCCGTTAAAGCCAGGGCAGGAAACCTGTTTTCCCTGGCGCCTGACACTAGCTGTTCTATTCTTGCCGTGCTCGATAGCAGGCTATAAGCGCTATATACATGAAGGTGAATAAATGACACGTTTCTCACACCCTTAATTTCTCTGTATTTTCATTATAGAACGCCCGTTTCCAAAAAGAAAATATGTTCTCTTTTTAACGGCAGCTAAAAAACATATTTTTCTAAGTTTGTCCATATGATGAAGTATCAAGATAATTCTGGCAGGGCCATTCCTGCAGCGAGGATGGATGATATGAATACCCAGCCCTTTTTTTCCACTTTAATTGATAGTTATTTTATTGCTTTCGGTGTTTTGATAGGAGGTTCAATCATTGGAGGTATGGCTGCTTTTCTGACAGGAAAGCCTCCTTTAAATCAAATCTTCCAGATTTCAAATATGATACGCATCTGGGCTATCATTGCAGCAATCGGGGGAACCTTTGATACAGTTTACAGCTTTGAAAGAGGTGTCATGGACGGACAGACAAAGGATATATTTAAGCAATTCATGCTGATTCTTTCTGCTCTCGGAGGGGCCCAGACAGGCGCCATGCTTATTAACTGGCTGACTCAGGAGAACATTTCAGCATGAGGATACCGCCTTACTACCGATTGCCATCCTGGCAGCGCTTTTTAGCAGGAATGGCCCTAGGGGGCATCATCAGCTGGTTTATTTTTTTATTTGTTTTTGGGCAATGGCAGGAGAGATACAGCAAAGAAATCAAGCTTCAAAAGGATGCTATTTTTGAATTGGAAAAAGATAAGGAAATCTGGCAGGAGGAATTCAAAAAACTAAATAAAGAAAACCAGAAAAAACTGACTGTCCAGGATATATCCATTAAAATTGTCAACAGCGAAAAATATAAATTGGATTCCTTCAGTGTTTTTCAGCTGGAAGATGAAATAAAAGAGGATATTAGCATGATGGTTGCCAAAGACATCGATACTGTTTACAAAAGCAGCGAACTGATCAAGAAAATAATAGAAAATAAAACACATCGGGTAAATGAAAAGAGATACCGGGTCGAAGTTAAAGAACTGGTCATCTATACAACCGTCTCAATTGAATTAAATATCATGCTGGATTAATGCCCGGCTTTTGCCGGGCATTATATTTTAGTTAGCTTTGCAGACATCCTCCAAATCTCTTACAACCGATTCCATCTCTTCCCATGAATAAATGGAAGCTCCGGCAGCAAGAGGATGTCCTCCGCCATTATACTTTCTTGCAACTTCATTAATAATTGGACCCTTCGAACGGAACCGCACACGGATTTGATCGCTCTCCTCGATAAAGAAAACCCAAGCTTTTATTCCCTTCACATCGCCTAGAACACTTACAAGCAGGGAAGCTTTAGAAGGTACTGCCTGAAATTCTTCGAGCAGTTCTTTTTTCAGGATCATGACAGCTGCACCGCTGCCTCTCATTTCAAAATTTTGCAGTACATAGCCTTTCAATTTAACAATATTTGCGTCCAGCTCATACATCTTATCAAACAGTTCCGGCCGCGAAAAATTATAGTGAATCAGTTCACCTGCATATGCAAACGTCTTTTCTGTCGTGCTTGGATAGAGGAAACGGCCGGTGTCCCCTACTATTCCGGCAAATAACAATCTAGCAGCTTCATCAGACATTTTCAGACCCTGATCTTTGCCGAAAAGATAAAACTCATAAATCATTTCACTGGTAGAGCTTGCATCCGTATCAACCCACATCATATCTCCATATGGATCCATATTCGGGTGATGGTCAATTTTGATCAGTTTATTACCCGTTCCATATCTATCATCACATATCCGTTCCGCATTTGCTGTATCACAGACAATGACCAGCGCCCCATTATATGTATCATCAGATACTTCATCCAGCCTTCTCATATAATGAAGTGTTTCTTCTTCCTTCCCGACAGTGAAGATTGATTTTTCAGGGAATGAAGCCTTCAGGATTTCAGCAAGGCCTCCCTGTGAACCATATGCATCCGGATCAGGACGGACATGCCTATGAATAATGATTGTTTCATAATTTTTAATTTCATCTAGTATCTTTTGTTTCATGGCGCGCTCCTTTTTTCTGAATACTACTTTATTTTTACCATATCATCGTGAAAAGAAAAAGAAAACACAGCACGCTTATGGCAATTTTTTATTAATGAAGGTAAAATAATAAGAGATTGTCGAAACTTGGAGGTTATGAAATGCCTATCTTTGTTATCTTGATTATTCTCTCTTTTTCTTTCTATATTTTCTACAAAGTGAAATTCTTCAGAAGCAGACAGCCGGTTGAAAGACAATGGATATCAGCCAAGTCCAGGATTGCGCTTGGATCATTCGTCGCCATATTTGGCCTTAATCAGCTGTTTTTATACAATACAACAACAGCTCTTATTGTGGGAATTGTGTTTATCCTTGTTGGGGTATTAAGCATATGGGGCGGCATGAAAGCATATAAGTTTTACATGCCTCACGCTGCAAAAGAAGCTGAGGAAGCAAGGAAGAGTTAAATTTAACCGGATTTCCGTAAGTGCCTGCAAAAAAAGCCGTTCAAAATGTGAGCGGCTTTTTCTTCATCAGATGGAATATATATCCTTGAACGCTTATTACTGTCTAATGCAAGCAGCCGGCCCCCTCGAGATGAGTCCCTCAGGACAAGGAAGTCTTCGTCATCATAAACATCGCACGACCGAAAGCGGCAGCTTTTGGGAGGACGTGGCGTTCTTGGTCTGCGTTCCTTTGTGGGCAAGGTGCTTTTGCTATTCTGGTATTAATGTCTGTCAATTAGCTGGCACATCATCATTGCCTTGCCTACAAGGACGCCTTCGTTAAAAACTTCCACATCCACTTTTCCGAACTTCCGTCCTACTTCCAATACTTTTGGATAGATTTCAAGCATACTGTCGATTTGAACAGGCTTAATAAAGTAGACCGTCATATTTTCAACTACGAGATCACCTTTTTTATAGCTTCTTAACACTCTGTTTGCAGCTTCCGAAACAATGGTTGTAAAGACCCCATAGGATATCGTTCCAAGGTGGTTGGTCATCTGCGGAGTAACCTCACAGCGATATACGTCATCCCCTTTTGTTTTTCCCCGAGTCATAACCAGCTGGTTGGTGACTATATCGTCAATTGTTTCACCTACCTGCGGCTGCCTTTGGATCATCTGCAGCGCCTTCAGCACATCCTGACGGCTAACAATCCCTTCAAGTTTATTGGCTTCATCTACCACAGGAAGCAATTCAATCCCTTCCCATACCATCATATGCGAGGAAGAGGCAACGCTCGTTTTTCCGCCAACCGTCATAGGGTTTTTGGTCATAATTTTTTCAATAAGCGTTTCTTTATCATGTCCCATAATATCCTTGGAAGTGACAACTCCCTGCACTTTTAGATTACTGTCGACAACTGGGAATCGGCTATGGCCGGTTTCTCGATTGTACGTTAGCCAATCTGCAATTGTATCGGTTGTTTTCAGGAAAATCGCTTCTTTCAGAGGAGTCAGGATATCTTCAACAAGTACAATCTCCTTTTTGATAAGCTGGTCATAGATAGCCCGATTGATCATAGTTGCAACTGTGAAGGTGTCATAGCTGCTTGAGATCACAGGAAGCTGCAGGTCGTCAGCAAGTTTTTTGACATGGTCTTCTGTATCAAAGCCCCCAGTAATTAACACAGCAGCCCCAGCCTTCAATGCCAATTCGTGTGCCTGGGTCCGGTTTCCGACAATCAGCAGGTTTCCGGCATCCGTGTATCTCATCATCGCTTCAAGCTTCATCGCTCCAATAACAAACTTGTTCAGTGTTTTATGAAGACCGGCTCTTCCTCCGAGTACCTGGCCGTCAACGATATTAACAACTTCGGCAAAAGTAAGCTTCTCAATATTTTCTTTCTTTTTCCGCTCGATTCTTATTGTCCCAACACGTTCTATTGTACTGACATATCCCTTATTTTCAGCATCCTTAATTGCTCTGTAAGCAGTCCCTTCACTCACAGCGAGCGCCTTGGCGATCTGTCTGACCGATATTTTTTCTCCAATTGGCAGTTCATCAATGTAATGTAATATTTGCTCATGCTTAGTAGCCAAGACTTTCACCCTCTACAAATTATTCCTTATTTTTCATTATAAGGGTAAAGAGGCCTTGATACAATTGACTTCGGCAATCTTAAATTATCGCAGTCTAATGGGCAGTATAACCCCCACTTCAAGACTCAGAGCAATCAAGAAGATAGGTAGGGGTCAAACTGCCCATAAAGGCCCGATAGAAGAACAAAGACTAAGAACGCCACGTCCTCCCAAAAGCTGCCGCTTTCGGTCGTGCGATGCTCATGCTGACGAAGCCTCCTTGTCCTGTGGTCCTCAACTAACAACAGTGAGGGACATTGATTGAAGTTTCACTTTATCTGCCAAAGGAACGCACCCGCTTCCTTTCTGCCATTTTGCGCACCTGCTTTCCCGAAGCATCCGCTTTTTTCGGGGCAAACAACAATGCAGTCAGGTTTCCGGCAATGACAAAAAGGGCAAGGGCCAGCCAGCTGATGGCAAAGATCCCTTCAGTCCCTCCATTAAACACACCCATTCTAGGAGCGGCATAATAAAGCAGCAATCCGCACAGCAGCAAACATAGCAAATATCGATTTTTATTCAATTTAGCTTCCTCCTTTATCCTATCCTCCCTAAAATGTATGCGGACAGGCTGGGAAAATGAGTGGTTTTTAAAGAAAAGCGGCAGCGCCTTGCCCACCCCCGACAAGCATAAGACGAGCCCTGCAAGAAGGTGTTCTTTCCTTCTGGAAGGGATTTGACTAGTCTTTTGTCCCCAGGAGCCGCAACTAGACAGGCTTGTGACCTCGAGGGGATAGGCTGCTTGCGCTAGACAGTTATCTAACTTCAGGATTTATACATTCCTCATTAACAAACGCAGCCTCCATCGGAAGCTGCGTTTTTATATTATAATTCGATTGATTCTCCTGCTTCCAGCACCTGCCCGACTCCTGTTTCCAGCATGCTGATGAATTTATGCGGATCCTGCCTGATTGGCGGGAACGTGTTGAAGTGAATCGGAACCACCTTTTTGGCGCCAAGAAGTTCTGCTGCGTATGCTGCATCATCCGGACCCATAGTGAAATTGTCCCCGATCGGCAGAAATGCCAAATCTATCGGATGCCGGTCGCCAATTAACTTCATGTCAGAGAAAAGCCCTGTATCCCCTGCATGGTAAATCGTTTTTCCTTCTAAAGTGATGAGAACACCGGCTGGCATTCCCAAATAGATGATTTCCTGATTCTCTGTCTCGAGGCCAGTTCCATGAAATGCTTGTGTCAGCTTCACTCTTCCGAAGTCAAAATCATATCCGCCCCCGATCGACATTCCATGCGCGTTAACTCCCTGCCAGCCCAGATAGGTGGCAAGCTCAAAGTTGGCAATGACAAGAGAGTCATTGCGCTTTGCCAGTTCAATCGTGTCCCCAAGATGGTCACCATGTCCATGGGTGACAATGATGACGTCTGGCTTCTGGTCCTCCGCTTTTAAGTCTGTCAAATCATTCCCGTTAATAAAAGGATCTATTAAGATGGTTTTTCCCTGTGATTCGATCTTCACTATGGCATGGCCATGAAATGATACTTTCAATTTTATGCTCCTCTCTAATTTTAGGTTATGTAAGTTACTTCAACGAAAAACAAGTTATTCCTGCTTTCTTTTAATATATACCCGATTGGCAATCTTTAAAAAGTTTACATTTTCTTATTTAGTTGCTACTCTCAAAGTATAAGTAAATAAGGAGGTTCACTATGAATAATAGATTGCAGAAACTATCTCAGTGGATGAAGGAAAATGATATCCAGGTCACCTTTGTAACATCACCGGATAATGTTTTTTATTTAAGCGGCTTTTTAAGCGACCCACATGAACGCTTGCTTGGGCTGGCTGTTTTCCAGGAAGAAGAGCCTTTCCTTGTATGTCCGGCCATGGAAAAAGAAGATGCCAAGAAAGCAGGCTGGAGCCATGAACTTATTGGCTACAGCGATATTCAGAACCCTTGGGAATTCATCCAGACATCCATACATAAGAGAATTGGGAAGGTAAATAAAGCAGCAATCGAAAAAGAGCATATGAATGTAGAGCGGTATGAAGCCATCTCTGCTCTGTTCAGCGGCGCTTCATTCGCTTCGGCAGAAGAAAAGCTTCGCCAGCTTCGGATGGTTAAAGATGAAAAAGAATTGGAAATCATTCGCGAAGCATGTGCACTGGCCGATTTTGCGATTGAAACAGGCTGTGCCGAGATCCAGGAAGGAAAAACTGAACTGGATGTTCTAGCTGCTGTAGAATATGCGTTAAAGAAAAAAGGCGTTAACGAAATGTCTTTCTCTACCATGGTCCTGACGGGGGCTAACGGGGCTTCTCCTCATGGCACACCAGGAATGACGAAGATTCAAAAAGGGGATTTAGTCCTATTTGACCTCGGAGTTGTCTGGAATGGCTACTGCTCAGATATTACTAGAACTGTAGCTTACGGTGATATTAATGATAAACAAAAAGAAATTTATGATACCGTCTTAAAAGCTCAGCTTGCAGCTGTTGAAGCGAGCAAGCCGGGAGTCACTTGTGCAGATATTGACCTGACAGCTAGAAACCTGATAGCAGAAGCCGGCTACGGCGAATATTTCCCGCATCGATTGGGCCACGGACTAGGTGTGAGCGTTCATGAATATCCTTCACTAACAGAAACAAACTCACTTTTGCTTGAAGAAGGAATGGTTTTCACCATCGAGCCGGGAATCTATGTCCCAGGCGTTGCCGGAGTGCGGATTGAAGATGACCTTGCTGTAACAGCAGACGGAGTTGAAATTTTAACCAAGTTCCCGAAAGAGCTTCAGGTTATTAAATAAACATTAGAAAAAATTCCACAAAAAAATCCGGAGCTATTCAGCTCCGGATTTTTTTTGAAATAAGTGTATAAATTCTGAATTGAGATAAGTGTCAAGCTCCAGGCGCCGATAAGCGGATACCTGGAGCTTTTCCTATTGCTGTTCCAATTGCGTACTCGTATCTGAATAGTCAAGGCTATGGGCCTCTGCTACCGCTTTGTAAGTCACATAGCCATTTAATGTATTAACTCCCTTTAATAAAGCCTCATTATCCAGACATGCCTGCTTGTAGCCTTTATTCGCAATTTGAACTGCATAAGGCACCGTCACGTTGGTCAATGCAAGAGTGGATGTTCTGGGAACTGCTCCAGGCATATTAGCTACCGCATAATGAACTACGCCATGCTTTTCATATGTGGGATTATCATGGGTCGTAATTCGATCAGTTGTTTCGAATATTCCACCCTGATCGATCGCAATGTCCACAATTACAGAGCCCGGGTTCATCGTTTTAATCATATCCTCTGTGACAAGCTTTGGTGCTTTTGCTCCCGGAATAAGTACGGCTCCAATTACGAGATCTGAATCCTTAACAGCTTCAGCGATATTGTAAGGGTTAGAGATAAGCGTTGTTACTTCTTTTCCGAAGATATCATCCAGCTGCCGAAGGCGGTCGGGATTCAAGTCAATCATTGTTACCTTTGCCCCAAGGCCTATTGCCATTTTTGCCGCATTGGTTCCAGCAACCCCGCCGCCGATTATGGTAACATTTCCACGCTGTACACCTGGTACCCCCGATAGCAGGATTCCTTTCCCTCCATGTATTTTTTCTAAAAATTGGGCTCCTACCTGAGCTGCCATTCTTCCGGCAACTTCACTCATTGGAGTCAATAGAGGCAAAGTCCGGTTGGGAAGCTGGACTGTTTCATAAGCGATGCCCGCTACTTTCTTATCAATTAAAGCACTTGTCAAATCAGGTTCAGCAGCCAAATGCAGATATGTAAAGAGAATTAACCCTTCCCGAAAATATACATATTCGCCTTGTATCGGCTCTTTTACCTTCATGACCATATCCATTGACCATGCCTCTTCTGCAGTTTGAACAATATGTGCACCAGCACCTATATAGTCGTTATCCGAAAAACCGGAACCTGTCCCGGCATCCGCTTCGATATAGACTTCATGTCCAAATTGAATGAGATTTATAACCCCAGCAGGGGTCATCGCAACCCTGTTTTCATTGTTTTTTACTTCCTTTGGAACTCCGATACGCATGCTGCATACCTCCGTAATTTAAGTGAAATACCTATTAACTTTATATGGCTATTTGACGGAAAAGTATACAAAACCTTTGCCCATTTTTACTTTTTCCGGCATTCTTAATTCTCAGCTAAAAAGCTCTCATGATTTATGAGAGCTTTGCTTCTTTTTCTTATCGGAGATGGCCTTCATTCCGTTCGTGAGCTTTCATGTCAAACTCGGCATTCGGCTGATCAATAACACCGCTGTTATAGGCATTCATAATTTGTTCGCTAACTTCATTTGTCCCCTGCTCATCAAAAAAATATGCGGATCCTGCTTGTGGTTCTCGCTTTTCCATCCTCATCTGCTCCTTTAATATATTTTTATCAGCCTTACTATTGTTCGATTTTTTGTTACAGATATTCAGATTTTACAGCTGTATAATATAGGTAAAGGAGGAGATACAAATGGGCATGAAGTATAAAAACATATTAGTCGCTGTAGATGGGTCAACGGAAGCAGAATGGGCTTTTAAAAAAGCAATTGAAATTGCGAAGCGCAATAATGCTTCTCTTGTCTTGGCACATATCATTGATACCCGCACTTTTGCTACTGTTGAAGCCTATGACCGCACAATAGCTGAAAGGGCTGACCTTTTCGCAACTGAATTAATGGAAAAATACAAAAGAACAGCAATGGATGCAGGCATCGATAATGTAACATATGAAGTCGATTATGGTTCCCCAAAAGTGAAAATTCCAAAGGATATTGCCAGAAAGCACAGCGTCGACCTGATCATTTGCGGTGCAACAGGCATGAACGCAGTTGAACGTTTCATCATCGGCAGTGTATCTGAACATATTACCCGCTATGCCCGCTGTGATGTCCTCGTTGTCAGAACGGATAAAGAAGATGAAGAATAGAAAAAAATGGCGCTGCCTTCCGCAGCGCCATTTTTTCATTTATTTATTGACAAACTCTTTAATGCCGAGAGATTCCTTCGCTTTATCAATTGCGATGCTTACTTGTTTGAATCCTGTTCCGCCTGCACTATTTCTTCTTTTGACAGCTGTATAAGGATTCAGCACTTCATAAATATCTTCATCGAACAATGAATGGGCGTTCTTGAAATCAACAAGCGGCAAATCTCCAAGGAAGCATCCCTTTTGGACACAGACAAGAACAAGTTTCCCGACAATTTCATGTGCTTCTCTGAATGGAATGCCTTTATCAGATAGATAATCCGCCAATTCAGTAGCGTTGGAAAAATCATTTTTAGTCGCTTTTTCCATTTGCTCTGTTTTAACCTTCATGGTGCGGATCATCCCTGCAAAGATTTTCAGTGAACCTGTGACTGTCTTTACAGTGTCAAACATCCCTTCCTTATCTTCCTGCATATCTTTATTATAGGCTAGCGGCAGGCCCTTCAGTACTGTCAGCAGCCCCATAAGGTTACCGTATACACGTCCGGTTTTACCGCGGATGAGTTCCGCCATATCCGGATTCTTCTTCTGCGGCATAATACTGCTGCCAGTTGCGAAGCTGTCGTCCAGTTCAATGAATTGAAACTCCTGGCTTGACCAAAGGATGAATTCTTCACTTAAACGAGACAGATGCATCATCAGGATTGAGCTTGAGGATAAAAACTCAAGAATAAAGTCTCTGTCACTGACCGCATCCAGGCTGTTCTCATAGATGCCTTCAAAGCCCAGAAGTTCAGCTGTATACTCACGGTCAATCGGGAAAGTGGTGCCAGCCAGAGCCCCTGCTCCAAGAGGAGATAAGTTTATTCTCTTTAAGCTTTCAGAAAAACGCTCTTTGTCCCTCTCAAGCATCCAGAAATAGGCCATTAAATGGTGGCCGAAGGAGATCGGCTGTGCCCGCTGCAGATGAGTATAGCCCGGCATGATAGTTTCCACATTATTTTCAGCCTGGATGATTAACTCTTCCTGCATTTCCTGAATCAATTCAACAATCTGCTCCACCTGCTTTCGCAAGTATAAATGCATATCTGTTGCCACCTGGTCATTTCGGCTTCTTGCGGTATGAAGTTTACCTCCGACAGGCCCAGACAGTTCGGTCAAATGACTCTCAAGATTTAAATGGATATCTTCAAGCTTTACTGAGTAAGCCAGTTCACCCTTAGCAGCTTTCTCTTTAAGCTGCTGAAGGCCTGTTTTGATTTTTTGAGCTTCGTCCTCTGTGATGATTCCTGTTTTAGAAAGCATGGCAACATGGGCCATGCTCCCTTCGATATCTTCCATAACCAATTCCTGGTCAAATGAAATTGACGCTCCGAACTCATCTACCCATTCTTCAGCAGATTTTGTGAATCTGCCTCCCCATAACTTTTTCACACTGTCACCTTCTTGCTGTTTTGAACAATGCTCTGCACCTTTGTCGGCAATCCCCAAAGCTTAATAAAGCCTACTGCCGCATTATGGTCAAATTCATCATCAGAAGTATAAGTTGCTAACTTTTCATCGTATAGGGAATAAGGAGATTTTCTTCCTTCAACAATCGCATGGCCTTTAAACAGCTTCACTCTCACTGTTCCTGTAACAAAGGTTTGTGTCTCTTTCAGGAAAGCCGTTAAAGCATTGTTAAGCTGCGAGAACCACAATCCCTCGTATATAAGCTCAGCCACTTTTTTCTCAATAACCGGTTTAAAGTGGGCCAATTCTTTTACCATCGTTAAATCCTCAAGCTCTTTATGTGCTTTAAGGAGTGTCATTGCTCCCGGACACTCGTAAACTTCACGGGATTTGATTCCGACAAGACGATTTTCCACATGATCGATACGCCCAACTCCATGCTTGCCTGCAACCTCATTCAGTTCGGCAATAAGCTCGGAAAGCTTCATACTTTTGCCATTCAAGCTGACTGGAACACCCTTTTCAAAACCGATTTCAACCGTATCAGGTGTATCAGGTGCTTTTTCAAGAGAAACAGTAAGATCGTATGCATCTTCCGGAGGAGCTGCCCATGGATCTTCCAAGACTCCGCACTCATTGCTTCTGCCCCATAAGTTTTGATCAATGCTGTACGGAGAATCCAGATTAATTGGGATGGGGATATTGTTTTGTTTTGCATATTCAATTTCTTCCTCACGTGACCAGCTCCACTCACGAACCGGAGCCAGCACTTGAAGATCAGGGTTAAGGGCCTGAATTGCCACTTCAAAACGAACCTGGTCATTTCCTTTGCCGGTACATCCATGCGCGACTGCTACTGCACCTTCTTTTTCTGCTACTTCAACAAGCTTTTTGGCGATCAGCGGGCGTGAAAGTGCAGAGACTAATGGATACTTATTTTCATATAAGGCATGTGCCTGCAGCGCTATTAATGCATATTCATTAGCAAATTCCTCTTTTGCATCAATCACATAAGATTGGACAGCTCCCACAGTTAAAGCTTTTTTCTGGATAAAGTTCAGATCTTTCCCTTCACCAACGTCTAGGCAGCAGGCAACAACAGCATAACCTTGATCCTGCAGCCATTTAACCGCAACTGATGTATCCAATCCGCCTGAGTATGCAAGAACAACTTTATTTTGTGACATTTATATTTCCTCCTTAGATTGTTCGTATAAATATACAACTAAATTATGTTTTTATTCATTTATTATTCTCTTACTTTAACAACCTTTTCTTTAAAAATCAATACTTATTCTAAAAAATGTATAAAAATAAATAAAATTTTCCCAACAAAAAAGACAAAAGCCCCGTTTTGGCTTTTGCCCTGTAATAGTTTAGTCATTTAATGCTTCATAAACCGCTGAAATTACACTTCCATATTGACTGATGCTGTATGTGTCACCTTGAAACTTATGCGGATCTTTTAATGGATCGATGACTGGAGAATGTTTTTTATTTGTCAGGAGAGCGATAGCTAAATTATTTTCCCTGTCTATCACCGTTACCGTTCCTGTCCAGCCAGTATGTCCAAAAACTTTTTTCCCGGCATACTGGCTGAACATCCACTCCATACTTGAATCTCCGTTCAAACGCCATCCTAACCCATATGTAGGGTTCATATCATATGGTTCTACAAACTCATCAATTGTGCGTTTATCAAATAACTTTACATTTCCATAGCCTCCATCATTAAGCATCACCTGCATCAGGACAGCAAGATCTGAAGTTGTGGAAAAGAGGCCAGCATGCCCGGATATTCCATCCATTGAATAAAAAGACTTCTCATCATGAACCTCTCCCTGGAGAGTATAGGTCCGGATATTAGGGAAGGAAATGATCCCATCCCTGGTGTTGCCGTGTAATTCAGTTGCAGCGAAATCCTTTTCTTTGAAACCCTTGCGGAGCGGATTAAATAAAGTATGCTTTAACCCTAAGGGCTTATAGATATGATTCTCAGTATAATGGTCCAGCTGCATTCCCGTTATTTTTTCAATAATAAATCCCAGCAGCATATAGTCAATGTCACTGTAAACCTGTTTGGTGCCAGGTTCATACTGAAGGGGAGTTTTTAAAATCATGGAAAGCGTTTTACTGCGTTCCTGGGAATACAATTCTCCCGCCCTTTCAGGGATATGATAATGGATGCTTGAAGGAAATCCGGCAGTATGATGAAGCAAGTCGATTATCCGGAGTTCACCTTTCCCTTTTATTTCATCGTCCGCTGAATCTTTAAATGCAGGAAAATAATGCTGAATTTTTTCTTCAAGATTGATCTTACCTTCACTGACAAGATGCTGCAGTGAAAAGTTAACGGCATACATTTTCGTGTTTGATGCTAAGTCAAACATGGTTTTTGTCTTCATTTTCTGCGGGTGAGTTAATGGATCAGTTTTATCAAATATTTTGGCTGAACCATATGCGGAGTTTTTAACAATCTTTCCATCTTTAATTACGACTAAAGCTGCTCCTGGAAAACCATTTTCTATTTCTCCCTCGATCAGCTTATCAACCTCTTTGAGCCTTTTGGAAGAAAAGCCTGCATCCTCGGGGCGCTTTGCTTTTGACAAGGTTGGATATTCTAATGGTTTTTTATGTTTAAAGACTTGCTCTTCTGAACTGCTGCTATCTGTTGTGCCCAATTCCACTCCTAAGGCTGCAATGGGATAAGGCAAAAGCAAACTCAACACCAGGCCTAAAACTGTTAAGCGTGTTATAAACCTTTTCATATTCTCCCCCCTTTAAAATAATTAAATATTCTTAATAGTAAATATACTATTCGATTTCTATTAAATCTGCAAACCAATCCCATAGCCTTTCTATTAAATCAGTACTTGTCAACCAAGTTCATTTATTTTCACATTAGTCCCATAGTAGTATCTGCAAAAAAGATTGAATACTAAAACATCCATGCACCATAAACACCTTTATAGTAAAATAAAAACAAGATTATCGTTTGGGGGATTCATAATGGAAGAGCATTTTTCACATAATCGCCGTCTTGGCATTCCTATACCGGCCTTTGATCGGGATTGGGATGAATATTCACCAAAAACACAGCAGATGATCCTGTTTCAGTGGGAAAAAATAAGAGGCAGGATTCCTGACCGCATCGCAGAGCTTGAAGCGGATATCAACAGGAAACAGGCTGAGCTATCAGATGAGGGCAATTTCGAAAGATCATGCAGACTTAACAGTGAAATTTCAGAACTGGCATCAGTCATAAATGATCTGTGGCTATGGTATCGGACGAATCAGGATATTACAGGGAAAATGCATTCATAATAGAAAAGCGGAAGCGCCTTGCCCAGAAAGAAATGCAGACTAAGAACGCCACGTCCTCTCAAAAGCCGCCGCTTTCGGTCGCGATGTTTTTGCTGCCGAAGCCTTTCGAAGCCTTCCTTGTCCTGCGTCAATTCGAGGGGGGAGGGCTGCTTACGCTAGACGGTTCTCAAAGTTCAAAATGATACTTCCTTCTCTTTTCAAAAAAACCTTTCCGCGGCGGAAAGGTTTTTTTGCCCTTTATAAATCTTTCCTTAGTTCCCTGACGATATGCCCGAGTTCAGGCAAAATCAGCTTATTCATCGCAAGGCGAACTGCCCCTGATGATCCTGGTGTTGAGAAAACTGCTTTATTTTGAACTGTGCCTGCAGCAGCCCGTGAAAGAATGGCCGCAGACCCGATATCTTCCGTATAGCTTAGCATTCTGAACAATTCGCCGAATCCGTCCATTTCTTTATCAAATAATTGTCTTACTGTCTCAATAGTCACGTCCCTTAACGCAATTCCAGTGCCTCCATTTGTAAGTACAGCATCAATGGAGGGGTTTTCACAACCTTTTAATACGGCCTGGCGAATGAGACTTCCTTCATCCTTGACGATTTCATAGTCAGATATGACATGTCCTGCCTCTTCCAGCAGGCGGATCATCAGCTTTCCGCTTTTATCAGTTTCTTTATCTCTCGTATCACTCACGGTGACCACTTTGCATCTAACTTCTTTTGGCGCTTCTTTTTTATGCTCGAATGTACTCATTTGGCATCACCTTTGCTTATAAATCATAGTTATCCGGGAGTTTACTGCTGATTGTTTTTTCTATGCAAATATCTCATTTGATAATATTTATGAGCGAAATCTGTTACTTTTCTTGTCAGCTGATAATTGGTCCCGGCTCCAATGGCCATGCTGATGAAAGGAATTCCTTGAACGGATTTTCTCCGAAAAAAGTAAATAGCCATCGCTTTAAAAAGCTGCTTCATTGGCTGCTCAACCCAGGTTATATCAGTCAATTCTTCTTTTCCCTCATAAAAATAGAATTCTTCCTGATTCTTCAGCTCGTTCTTTAATTCTTCCCAAGCACTGCCCTGCATGCGCGGCGGCAGTGTGGCTGCGTGAAAAACCTTAAGAGAGCTCATCATTTCGAATGGAGTATTGACTTCAAAACCATAGGTCATGGCAATCAGCTGGACGGCACGAAGATTAATAACCGCCATAGCAGGAATATCTGTACCCAGCATGAGTGAGCTGCCTGAACCTGCAATGCCGCCTTGCGCAAAAGAATAAAGACGATGCCGGGCAATCTGCTGCTGAGCTATGTATTGAAGCTGGTCGATAGTCAATTGCTTAAGGTCTTCAATCGTTTCAATATCAGAATGAAAAACACGGCCTGCTGTCAAAATGCGCTCTTTCGCATCCATTTGAAGCTGTGAGCCTTGAATAAGCGCATGAAGATGAAACAGCCAGCTATCCATTGCTGAAAAAAATTGCTGCTGAACTTCTTCAGGCAATAGTGAGAAAGACCTTTCCAATGATTTATCATAAACCATTTCCAAATCATTGGGCTCATAATTTAACAGCTTGTTCTCCCACTCCTGAATACCGGTCAAAACACTTTCTTCCCGTTCGTTCAATGGCATCGCAATTCCTCCCAAAACATTTTTTTCTTGGACTCAGTATAGCATAAGCAGATGATGAATTCTCCTTCCGCCTGGCGGGGACTAAATTTCGATAAAAACAAAAAGACAAGAGCATTAGCCCTTGCCTTGTTATGAATGTTATTTAGACAATCTCAAAACATCACGTGCAATCATGACTTCCTCATTTGTCGGGATAATCATGACTTTAACTGGTGAATGAGGGTAGTTAATGAATGCTTCTTCACCGCGTACTTTATTTAATGCAGGATCCCAGTATACGCCCATGAATTCCAGCCCCTGAAGAACACGATCACGGATGACATCACTATTCTCACCGATTCCAGCTGTGAAGATGATCGCATCTACGCCATACATGCGGGATGCATAGGATCCGATATATTTATGGATTCTGTTTGCGAATACTTCAAGAGCCAATTCAGCTCTTTCATTTCCTTCAACAGCTTGAACTTCAATATCGCGGAGATCACTGGAGAATCCGGAAACACCCAGCATACCGCTCTTTTTATTTAGAACGTCAAGAACTTCATCTGCATTCTTACCCGTCTTTTCCATAATGAATGGAATAAGTGCAGGGTCAATGTTACCTGAGCGCGTACCCATTGTAACACCCGCTAACGGAGTGAACCCCATGGAGGTATCGATTGACTTTCCGCCTTCAATAGCTGTAATACTCGCTCCATTCCCTAAATGGCAGGAGATGAGGCGAAGCTGTTCAAGCGGACGGCCAAGCATTTCTGCAGCACGCTCTGATACATATTTATGTGAAGTGCCATGGAATCCATACTTGCGGATGCCATACTTTTCATAATACTCATATGGCAGACTATATAGGAATGAGCTTTCAGGCATCGTCTGATGAAATGCTGTATCAAATACCGCCACTGCAGGCACATTTGGAAGAACCTGCTGGAATGCCTTAATTCCCGTAATATTAGCCGGGTTATGAAGGGGTGCAAGTTCAGAAAGTTCATCTATTTTCGCAAGCACTTCATCCGTAATGACTACAGAATCGTTGAATGCCTCACCGCCGTGTACTACACGATGGCCAATTCCTTCGATCTCATCAAGAGATTTAATAATCCCAAGATTTGTTAATTTATCAAGCAGGATTTTAACCGCAACTGCATGATCAGGTATATCCGTTACTTCCTTGATTTTTTCTCCATTCACAGAGATATTGAAGACTGCATTATCCAGCCCAATACGCTCGATTAATCCTTTGGTAATAACCTCTTCACTCGGCATGTCAAATAATTGAAATTTTAACGAAGAACTGCCGGCATTGATTGCTATGATTTTTGCCATAAAGCTACCGCTCCTTTAGAAGATGTTCAAAGGGACTTCATTGTCTCTCCAAACCCATACTTTTATATAACAATGTGTGATACGACACAAAAAATAATACAACTTTATTCTGTGCATCGGCCACAATTAATATCTCTCAATTTCCCATTTAAACACTGTAAGCAATACATTTCAAGAAGCACCTTGCAATGGTATCGTTTTCATGATAAATTAAATATTTTCTGATACTTCCCTATATTTAAAGAAAAAGCGGCAGCGCCTTGCCCACCCCGGACATGCACAAGACGTGCCTCTCGGAAAGGCGTCCTTTGCCTTTTTGTGAGGATTCCCCCGAAATGTGGAGGAAACTGCCCAGGGACGATAGGCATATGACGGTTGCTGTAAGAAAGGCGCTCTTCCTTCTGAAAGGAAACGGCTTGTGACCTCGAGGGGTAGGCTGCTTGCGCTAGACAGTTATCAATGTGTAAAAATTATACTTTCCATACATTTAAAAAGAAGCCGGCAAATGCACGGCTTCTTTTCGTTTATCCTTATTTGCTTTCTTTAAACCAGACATCAATTTTCTTGAGAATTTTTTCAGCTTCTGCTGTTTTGGACAAGCTGGGCAAGTTGACCAGCAGAGCCTGCTTAGGTGGAGTGACTCCACCCCCTTTTTTCTGAAGGATAAATATGCTTTTGGCAGCTTTTTCATTTTTGAACATGGTAAGCGGCAGCTGGACCAAACCTTGAATATAGGCAGTTTCCTTAATGAATTCATGCAGCTTTGGTGCCTGTTCACTTTCAAACAGCCCATTTGGAATGATGAAAAATAAATAACCTCCAGATTTCACATGATTCATGCTCTGCTCAATAAATAAGTGATGGGAATAGGAATGTCCCTCATCTGCTTTTAACTTATACTCAGCTGAACGGACATCATTCGGATAATAGCCAATAGGCAGATCACTCACTACAGCATCAGCAGCTTCTATAAACAGGGGCTCAAGGCTATCCTGGTTAAAAAATTGAATGGGATGCTCCTGTAAATTGGCATTTATATAAGCAAGCTTAATTAATAAGTCGTCAATCTCAATCCCAGTTGCCTCAACCGTTTTATCCTTTTGGTGATTCATTACAGTTGTCAATAAATTTCCTGTTCCTACTGCAGGATCCAGCAGTCGGAAACTTTTTTCCTGAATGAATTTTTCGACTAGATACCCCATTAGCATGCCCACTGCATCAGGAGTCATTTGATGATTAGGCTGTACATTTTCTTTCATGCCTTTTAATATGGCAAGCTGAAAGGATTTTCTAATCTCTTCTTTTGAATAGCTGCTTAAGTTAATTGATTCATAACTCTTCCTAAGCCTCTTTACTGTTAATTCGCTTAGCTCATCCTGAAGAATGCTTTCATGGAATAAATTCTCTCCTGTTTCTGCAAGAGCTTCAAGGTATGTAGAATGCAGTTCTTCCTGCATAATCGTAGCCGTTTCATTTAAAATGGTAAATAAATCCTCAACCGGAGTTATTTTCACAGCTTATTCCTCCCGTCCTTATTCTTTTTCCTATTTTAACGGGCTTTTGTTTCATTCACAAGTTTGGTGCTGAAGGGAAGTAAAAAAATAAAGCCCCGGACCAAATCCGGAGCCTTCAATATTCTATGATTATTTCGCCTGCTTAGCAGCTTCCACGGCCGCTTCATAGTTTGGATGATCTGTTGCTTCACTTACATATTCCGCATATGTAACTGTGTCATTTGAATCGACAACAAAAACGGCACGAGCCAATAGGCGAAGTTCCTGGATGGCAACCCCATAAGCTTCTCCGAAAGAAAGGTCACGGTGATCAGAAACGGTTTGAACATTTTCAATGCCTGCTGCTGCACACCAGCGTTTTTGAGCAAATGGAAGATCCACACTTACAGTAAGAATCTTAACATTGTCAAGCTTGGAAGCTTCTTCGTTAAAACGGCGTGTCTGTGCATCACAAACTCCCGTGTCAATAGAAGGAACTACGCTGATTAGACGCACCTGCCCTTTTGAATCAGCAAGTGTTACTTCAGAAAGATCATTTGCCAGCACCTTGAATTCAGGAGCTTTATCTCCAACTTTTACTTCATTGCCCAGCAATGTTACAGGATTTCCTTTGAACGTAATAGATGCCATTTAAATCGTCCTCCTTAATCACTTATGTACAGTGTAAATCATATCTTTTCAGAATCTTTTTTGCAATTATTAAGGATACATTCCAAGAAAAAAGTTAACTCTCCCTGGGAAAGTTAACTTCCTTCTCTTAAATATCAAGGTCTTGTTTCTTGCCGCTGTACTCATCATTGTTTTGACTCTGAGGCTGGCTTTGCTGATTGCCGGTTCCTCCGTCTTTCTTGTTGAACATTTGCTGAATTTTATCGACGGCCTGTGGAGCAAGGTCAAGAATTTTCTCATATAAATGAGTGCTTTCATCCAGATGAACCATTTTCACCCCTTGAGAATTGACAATCAAAAAGGCGATTGGAGTGATGGAGACACCGCCGCCGCTTCCGCCGCCAAACGGGTGGCCCTTTTCCTCGCCTGATTGTCCATCAAGCATGAATTCGCTTCCTCCTGCGGCAAAACCAAAGCCGACCTTTGAAACGGTTAAAATTACACTTCCATCAGGGGTTTCTACTGGATCCCCAATTATGGTGTTAACATCAATCATCTCTTTCAGGTTTTCCATGGCAGTAGTCATAAGACCTTGAATAGGATGGTCAGACATTCATTGCTCCTCCTTTTTTAGACAGTTTTAGTACCATCATCAGATAAGGCAGAAAGCGGCTTTGTCCTGAAGTCGGGCCGTCCGCCTTTCCAATATTTGATCAGTTTAATTCCTGCTAACATAGCATGCCCGACACGAAAATGAATCATACATGAAATGGCTGTTTGTGAAACGGAAAATTGGAAATGGGGAGTTACAGTGATGCTGGGAGGCGTTTTCAGCTTCATATAATGACTTATTAATCCAAGAATGCTCCCTTTTATCGCCCAGAGAGCTCCAGTTAGCATTCCCGTATGGGCTGCATCCCCAAGGCCAGCAAATGTATGCCATTCAAGATTCCGGATAGTCACACGCTTTAGAAATTTCCGTATTATTTTGTGAATAGACACGATATGATTTATTATTGATTTCGTATCATGCAAACTATTAATAAGATCTTTTGCGGAGAATTGCTTTGTATCCTGTTTAGGAGCATCCTCCTGTGGTCCAGCAGCTGTCTTTTCATTAACAACAAGAGTTGGCGAGTTATCATCAAGTTTTATTAGAGGGACTTCTATTTTGTATCTGATTAGGCCGAACCAGGCTTTAAATTGGATTTTTAAATGGTCATTATCATTACCATGGTAAAAATGAATATATATCTTTAGTTTTGTTGCCATGATTAGAATTAAAAGAAGTATGAGGGCAATTACGGCAATCAGAAGCCACTTCACTTTTTTCACACCCTTTCAGCATTGTATTATGCCCAACTGAAAAAAAATAAACCTGCCACCAAGCGGTGACAGGCTTCCTTTTTTTCAATTATAGACTTGTTCTTTTTGCCTTTCATGAACTACAGAGGTTTCTGCAAAAAGGTCATGCAGCCCCTGCTTCTTCGGCAGGAATGCTACAATCACATACCCGACAAAAATGGTCGCTGATATAAAGCGGCCGATCCATTCACGGAACAAAATTGTGCTCCATGTCAGTTTCTCTCCTTTAAGATTTACTACCTTTAAACCAAATACCATTTTACCGAGTGTCTGGCCAAAAAACTTTGTCATCAGCACAAAATAGGCATAAAACGTAATGGCAGTAGCTATCGAAATCGGAGCAAACAAATTGCTTTCATGCAGAGGAATATCCAGCGCCCTAAAAATTGGATTAATCAATATCCGGTCAACACTGCCAACCACAATTAAATCTAAAAGATAAGCCCAAAATCTCATCCAAAACCCGGCAAACCTGATTGGTTCCCCAGTTTTCTGAATGGGGAGGGTTTCTGCTTGTGTAATCGTTTCGTTAACAGCAGGAGCTGCTTCATCAGGGGATGACTCATTCCTGCCTTCACCCTGCAATGATACAGGACGGGCAAGCTCTCTTTCATTCTGTTCATTTGAAGTCATTTTCTCTCCCCCTCCCTATTCAGCATAAAGATACATTAAACGCGGTGAGTTTGGCTGAGATAACAATTTCATCATCCCTGCCATTTCCAGGTCATCCCCCATGATTTTTCGCGCTCCCATGCTGAACATGGAGCCGAACCCAAAATTCTCAGTGTACTCAACAACCTGGGCACCATCTAATTTATGGTCTTTCTTTAATTGTTCAATTACATCATCGGCATAGCCAAAACCGTCGATTAGATTTAGTTCTTTCGCCTGCCGTCCGTCATAAATACGGCCATCAGCAATTTCCTTCACCTGTGCCTCAGTTAGTCCGCGTCCTTCCGAGATGACTTTAACAAACCCTGCATATGAATTATCAATCATGGATTGAAGGATTTTTCTTTCCTCATCTGTCATATCTCTGGTAGGGCTCATAATATCTTTATACGGCCCGCTCTTAATCGTTACAAACTCGACACCATATTTTTCAGCAAGCCCTGCATAATTATAGCCCTGCATGATAACACCCAGCGAACCGGTCATTGTCTCAGGGCTCGCAAATATCTTGTCAGCCGGAGCGGATATATAATAGCCTCCGGATGCAGCCATGGACCCCATTGATATGTATACCGGCTTCTTTGTTTCTTTTTGAATTTCAATAATCTTATCATGTATTTCGGCGCTTTCCACTACTCCTCCGCCTGGAGAATTAACCTTAATGACAATCGCCTTTACTGTGCCGTCTTCTTTCACATATTCAAGATTATCCATGAATCCTTTGTGATTATATCCCGGGCTTGCAAATAAAGAAGCTGCATCTCCAGTATCCTGAATCACTCCATTTACATCAAGCACGGCTATCTTTTTCTGTGCATTTCCCTCTTCAATGACTTCTTCCAAAAATGCTTCATTGCTTCCTGCAAACAGTTCATTTACCGAGCTTTCAAAATCTGTAAATGCAAATGCAGTTACAAAGTTCAGCACAACAGAAAAAACAAACAGACCTGCTGCTATTCCCAGTGCAGCCCAACGTTTTCCATTCATTGTGAAATCCTCCTTTTAATATGCTTTCTCCTTACATAACCAGCCGCCTTGTGCCTTGTTTGACCGATTATGATTCCCAGAAAACCTATTCGTCACATATTCTTCATACGTATAAACTTTTAAAATGTTTCAAAAAAAGGTAAACTGAACTCAGGCAACCATAATCATAGCAAAATATGAATTATTTGGGAAAGAAAATCCCCAAGGACATTTCCCCCTGGAATTCCACAACCTTTATTACTGTTTGGAGGAATGAATATGCCTGAAAGACGCAATATATACTTTTATCACAAAAAAGATGAAGCAACGATGGAGAAAGTAGCACCGCTTTATAGCCTGGCTGAAGAGCATGCCTTTACCATCGTTAATGACTTCAAACAAGCCAATATCATTGTAAGCATCGGGGGAGACGGAACGTTTTTGCAGGCAGTTCGTAAAACTGGCTATAGGGATGATTGTTTGTATGCCGGGATTTCAACGACTGGCAGCCTGAGCCTGTACTGTGATTTCCATCTCGATGATACCGCGAAAATGGTAGAGGCAATGACAAATGAACAAGTAGAAGTAAGACGCTATCCCACTATAGATGTTACGGTTGATGACCAGACATCGTTTCAGTGCTTAAATGAATTCAGCATCCGTTCTGCCATCATTAAAACTTTTGTAATCGATGTCTTTATCGATGATTTTCATTTTGAAACGTTCCGCGGGGACGGAATGATTGTTGCCACCCCAACTGGAAGCACGGCTTATAATAAATCTGTAAATGGAGCTGTTGTTGACCCGCTGCTTCCCTGCATGCAGGTGAGCGAACTCGCTTCACTGAATAATAATCGCTATCGCACGCTCGGATCTTCCTTTATCCTGAGCGGAAACAGAAAGCTGACCCTAAAGGTGGTTCAAGATGGCAACGACCACCCTACAATGGGAATGGACAACGAAGCCCTCAGCATTCAGCATGTAGAAAAGATTGATATTAAACTTAGCGACAAAATCATTAAAACCGTAAAACTGAAAGACAATTCCTTTTGGGAAAAGGTTAAGAGGACATTTTTATAAGAAAAGCGGAAGGGCCTTTCCCACCCCAGGCACCTCGAGGGGGGGTAGGCTGCTTGCGCTAGACAGCCTGGCGTTCAAAACTTTATACTTTCTAATTTTTATAAAAAAAGAGTTTCGCAAGATGGTGCGAAACTCTTTTTCTATATGCCAATACCTTTTCCGCGTTTTAGTTTTGTTTCCCAATGGGCAAAGAGTTTTGTTCTTGAAACAGAGTAAATCGTTAAGGCCAGCCAAATAAACATAAAGGAAAGCAAGTGAAGCTTTGTAAAGTGTTCATGATAAACGAAGATCCCCAGAATCAATGTAATTGTCGGCGCAATATACTGCAGAAACCCAAGCATGGACATCGGTATCTTTTGTGCCCCTTTGGCAAAGTACAATAGCGGTACTGCTGTGGCTGCGCCTGCTCCTATAAGGAGCAAGTCGGAGCTTAGCGAAACATGCAGGAATGCCTGTTTGCCATCCATGAAAAGAATAATCATATAAATAAATGCTATCGGGGTCACTACAAGTGTTTCAAGCGTTAACCCAACTGCTGAATCCACCTTTATAAGCTTTTTGGCAAGCCCATAAAGACCAAAGGATAAAGCAAGGACAATGGCTATCCAGGGAAACCGCCCATAGCTGACAGTCAAAATCAAAACCCCTGCAAACGCAAATCCAAAAGATAAATATTGCGCAGTTGATAATTTCTCTTTAAAAACCACCATTCCCAGAATCACACTTACGAGCGGGTTAATATAATAGCCAAGACTAGCCTCAATCATCTGATCGTTATTGACCGCCCAAATATATAAAAACCAGTTGGTGCTGATCAGAATGGAGGCAATTATAAGGGCGTAGAGCTGCTTTCTATTTGTTTTAAATCCTTTCATTGTTGCAGCAAAATCATTCCATTTCTTTGATGCCAGCAAAATCATCAGCATAAAGAAAAATGACCAAAAAATCCTGTTTGCCAAAATCTCATCTGCTTGGACGTGATCTAAAAACTTCCAATAAACCGGGAGAATGCCCCATAAAAAGTAAGCAAACCCTGCGTATAGAGCTCCCGTTTGCACTTCATTATTTTTCATTGCCATTTCCTCAATTCTTTCTAGTATCGAAATATTTATATTATAAATCTGCGATAAAAATGTTTGCAATCATTTTTTCTGCTAAAACGAGTGCCAGGCACCTGCTGAATAGGTGCCTGGCACTTTCACTTATGCTTCGTATACTATTATTCCGTCAATAACGGTTTTGTTAACTGAAATGGCAGCAATTTGCCCTATTGGCATTTTAAAGATATCTTCATTTAATATTGTGAAATCTGCCAGATATCCTTCTTTTATAATACCTCTATCATTTTCATGGGATGCAGCATATGCACTGCCTTTTGTGAATAAGCTTACTGCTTCATAAACAGTTAACGCTTCACTTGGATAATAGACTGTATTATGCGGATCATCTATATTTGTTCTTGTAACAGCCGCATGAATTCCAAGGAACGGATTGGCCGGTTCAATCGGTGCATCAGAACCTCCTGCACAATGTATCCCTTCTTTCAGAAGTGTCTTCCATGCATAACAGTACTCCATATGTTCTTCACCAATCCGGTCAATCACCCATGGAAAATCAGAAGCTGTAAATCTTGGCTGGATATCAATAATTAAAGGCAGTTTTTTAGCCCTGTCTATAAGTTCTTTGCGCAAAATTTGTGCATGAATCAGCCTGTCTCGCCCCAAACCTTCCAGTGGATGCTTTTCTATCGCATTTAATGCCATTTCAAATGCCAAATCCCCAATCGTATGGACGGCAACCGGCAATTCATTCTTGCGGGCTTTCTCCACTAATTCATCAAGCTGCTCCTGTGAATAAATGGCAACTCCCGAAGTGGATGGGTCATCTGCATACGGATGACTTAATAAAGCTGTTCTTCCGCCCAGGGCTCCATCGGCGAATATCTTCATAGCTCCAAACTCTATATGGTTACTTCCCTCTAAATAGCCTCCGCCGGATTCCTTCATTTCATCCGCAACTCCATGATGAACAAGCAGATGTGCACGGAAAGATAGACCATCCGCCTCTATTACCTGCTTGAAAGCCTGATAAGTTTGGCTGAATCCTCCGTAATAATTGAGATCCTCAGTATGTCCTCCTGTCAGCCCAAGCCTATAGGCATCTTTAATGGCAGCATGAAGCGCCTTCTTTAAATAGCTTTCTGATACAGCCGGCATCACATTAAATAAAAGCTCCTGGGCCTGGTCTTTCAAAAGTCCATTTAGTTTCCCAGATTCATCTTTATCGATTACTCCTCCTGGAGGACATTCTGTATCTGCAGTAATGTTTGCTTTTTCTAATCCAAGGGAGTTCACTGCAAGGGCATGTCTGCACACACGTTTCAGCATGACAGGATGCTTTGGAACAAATTGATCAAGTTCTGAGGCATAAATAGGTTCCGGCTGATCCCATAAATTTTCATTCCAGCCTTCCCCAATGACCCACTCTCCCTCTTCTATGGTCTCTGAAAATTCCTTTACAGCCATAAGAACTTCATGCTTTGATGTGTGCTTAGATAAGTCGAGCCTTATTAACCTTTCACCATGCCCGATTAGATGCATATGGCTATCCACAAATCCCGGCAGCATAGTGCTTCCCTGCAGATCTATCTCATTTTGAATCTCTTCTTTATATTTGCTTTTTAAATCTCTCAACGCGCCAATTTCAATAATTTGGCTTCCTTCTGTAAAAACGGCCTCTATCTGATGACCTTCCTGCTGAAGGGTATAAATCGAGCCCCCATGCCAAAGCGTTCCCATAAATCTTTTCTCCTTTAATAGAGTGAAACTTCAATCAGCGGGGATCTTTTTTCCACTGATTGTTAGTTGAGGCCCACAGGAAGCGGGTCACAAAGACGTTGCCACAGGACAAGGAAAGCTGCTGCAGCGATACATCGCACAACCGAAAGCGGTAGCTTTTGGGAGGACGTGGCATTCTTAGTCTTTGTTCTTCTATCGGGCCTTTACGGGCAGTCTGCCCCCAACCAATCCTCCATTGATCACTCTGAGTGTTAAAGTAGGGGTCTTACTGCCCTTAAGCCTGCGATAAACTAAAAGTTCACATTTACCATAGTATAACAAAAATACAGGCGGAATTCCCGCCTGCATTTTTTACACATTCAGTTTTGTGCGGAAGCAGTTTCCGCTTCTTTTTTCCGTAATTCCACACGCATGATTTTTCCTGAAGTGGTCTTAGGAAGCTCTGACAGAAATTCAATTTTCCGAGGGTATTTATAAGGAGCTGTCAGTTCTTTTACATGTTCCTGCAGCTGGGAAACAAGATTAGGATCGCTTTGGTCCACACCTTCTCTTAATACAACGAATGCTTTAACGATTAATCCGCGCACTTCATCCGGACTCCCCACAACTGCACATTCAGATACATACGGGTGCTTTACAAGCGCATCTTCCACCTCGAAAGGTCCAATCGTATAGCCTGAACTGATAATAATATCATCACCGCGTCCTTCAAACCAGAAATAGCCATCTTCATCTTTCTTTGCTTTATCTCCGGTAATATAGTAATCACCGCGGAATTGCATAGCTGTTCTTTCCGGATCTTTATAATAATTTTTGAAGAGCGCAGGAGTTTCGACATGGACAGCGATATCTCCTACCTCACCAACAGCACATACATCACCTTCTTCATTGATAATGTCAACTCTGTTGCCTGGGGTCGGTTTGCCCATTGAACCTGCTTTTAACTCCATATCCTTCGTAATGCCGACCAGCAGGGTATTTTCTGTTTGGCCATACCCATCACGGACATTTACGTTAAAATGCTTTTTGAATGTATCAATCACTTCGCGGTTTAGCGGTTCTCCTGCTGAAACAGCACTATGAAGCGCCGGCAGCTTGTATTCATGAATATTTTCTGCCTTTGCCATCAGCCTGTATTCAGTAGGCGTACAGCAAAGTACGTTTACCTGGTAATCCTCTAACAGCTGCAAATATTTCTTCGGCTCGAACTTTCCATTGTAGACAATTCCGGTAGCACCAGAACCCAGAACAGAAAGGAAAGGGCTCCAGATCCACTTTTGCCAGCCAGGGCCTGCCGTTGCCCATACTGTATCGCCTTCATTAATGCATAGCCAGTTCGGTGCTGCTGTTTTAAGGTGAGCAAATGCCCAGCCATGTGTATGTACTACACCTTTAGGATTTCCTGTTGTTCCTGATGTATATGAAAGGAACGCCATGTCATCCCGGGAGGTGTCAGCCAAAGAAAGTTCATCGGATGCCTTTTTCATTTCCTCATCCAGCTGGGTCCAGCCATCTGCGTTTCCGCCTATCACAAACTTCGGCAGGTCTGCAGCTTCCTTAATATCTTCAAATTGGTCAACATATGGATAATAACTTACAATACCTTTTACATCCCCATGATTAATCCGGTATTGCAGATCTTTCGAGCGAAGCATTTCTGAACTTGGTATGACGACAATTCCGGCTTTTAGTGATGCAACGTAAACCTGATACGCTTCAATCAGTCTTGGAACAATGATCAGAATAACATCCCCTTTATTCAGACCATTTTCCAAGAAAACGTTTCCAATTCTATTTGCATTAAGGATCAGTTCACTGTATGTAATCTCTTTCTTTTCTCCCAGCTCATTTTCCCACTTTATTGCAAGTTTGTCCTTATCTCCGGCAAACCGCTCCATTTCTGATACGAGATTGTATTTCTCCGGTGCAATTAAGTCTTCCCGTTTCATTAAATCTCCCCCTGACAATTTCAAATACTGGTGTCTTAACCGGATGCGTAGTCTATAGAAATTATTATACTAAATTATTATAAAATTTTAAATTATTTATTTTTTGAAAAATAATTTTTGCGCAAAAATAAGGAGCAGGAATAATTCCTGCTCCTTGTAGCCATATTATTTAATTATCTTTGGAAACCGCCTAATTGCTGTTCAGCCATTTGAACTAAACGCTTAGTGATTTCTCCACCTACAGAACCGTTAGCGCGAGAAGTAGTTTCAGCACCAAGGTTTACACCGAATTCAGTAGCGATTTCGTACTTCATTTGGTCAAGAGCTTGTTGTACTCCAGGAACTAGAAGTTGGTTTGAGTTGTTGTTGTTTGCCATGTGATTTTCACCTCCTTGTGAGTATAGAATGTGTAGAATCACATGGCCATATACACTAATTAATTGGTAATTGTTGTATTATTTTTCGAAGTTAAATTTAACATTTACTGTTTTGGCATATAGATGAATTGCGTTGATTTCAGCACGGGTCACTTGCTTTCAGCGGGGAGGTACGGGAGCCTACCGCAGGACATTGAATACACTTACCCGAATGAACACCGTACGAAGAAAATGCGTCAGCATTTTTCGAGGAGCAAGCCCCCTCCGCTACAATCAACTCAGCGAAATAAAACTTGTATTTAACAATTAACCTGAATTTAGATTAAAATAACTCCCCAAAAGACTCTGCATTACGCGATTGAGGCTTAATAACCATCTTTTCGGTATCCTCAACTGCTTTTGCGATGAGCGGTTCGAAGTCAACAAAGCTTTCGAAGCGGCGGACTTTGTCGCGTTTTGGTTTTGTTTTTGGTGATGATGGGACAAAAACGGTACAGCAATCTTCAAATGGCCTGATGGATATATCGTGGGTATCAATGCTTTGGGCAATCTCGATGATTTCTGATTTATCCATTGTGATAAGAGGCCGAAGGATAGGTGTTGTTGTCACATCATTAATGGCAAACATGCTCTCGAGAGTCTGGCTGGCTACCTGTCCAAGGCTTTCCCCAGTGATGATGGCTAGACCATCATTTTTATTGCGGATTTCATCAGTGATCCGGAGCATCAATCGCCTTGTAGCTGTCATCGTATAATTCGATGGAACCTGCTGATGGATCAGCTGCTGAATCTCTGTAAATGGGATTATATGGAGTACAACGGTTCCAGCAATATTAGCAAGTTTTTCAGTTAAATCAATTACTTTTTGCTTTGCACGCTCACTCGTGAAAGGCGGGCTGTGAAAATGGACAGCTTCAATTTCCAATCCTCTCTTCATGGACAAATAACCTGCTACCGGACTGTCAATTCCTCCAGAGAGCATAAGCATGGCCTTTCCGCTGGAACCTGCAGGAAGTCCGCCAGCCCCCTGAATGGTTTCGCATGATAAATAAGCCGCTTCTTCGCGAACCTCAATTTGCAGATTTATATCCGGTTTTTTTACGTTCACTTTTAGACCCGCCACATTCTGCAGGAGGTGTCCGCCAAATTCATGATTCAGTTCATCCGTATTTAAAGGGAAGCTTTTATCCGCTCTCTTAGCCGTAATTTTGAAAGTCTTTCCTTCTTCAAAATGTTTTAAAAATAACGCCAATGCTGCTGCCTTCATTTCTTCGATATCTTTAGAGGTTTTAACAGCAGGACTGAAAGACTGAATGCCAAAGATGCCCCTAAGTCGATCAGAAACCTCTCTGCCATCTGCCCCATTCAAAACAACGTACATTCGGTCTCTTGTAGATTCTATCTTGATCCCGGGAAATTCATTGAGCACATCGAATATGCTTTTTCTTAATTTATCCACGAACTTATTCCGGTTTCTGCCTTTTGTGGAGATTTCTCCATATCGTATAAGTATACGATCATAATTTATCATGATTTCATAACCTCTCTTAGCCTTATAACGGTCTCTTTTACTGTCTCAACAAAAACCTCTGCCTCTTCCATTGTACTATCATAAGATAAGCTGATCCTGACTGCACTTTTCGCATTTTTTCCAGGAATTCCCATAGCCATCAAGGTGCTGCTGGCAGCAGCTTTCTTTGAAGAGCAGGCACTTGTAGTTGATATATATATCCCGCGCTCTCCTAAAGCATGGACAAACACCTCTGCTTTGAATCCTTCTATGGAAAAATTCACAATATGAGGAGCAGAGTTTTTTTCGGGGGTATGGACAGTAATACCCTCGATTTTATTCATTTCTTCAAAAATATACCTTTTAATAGATATAATCTGGCTTAAACGCCTTTCCATATTATTTATTGTCAGCCTTAGTGCCTTTGCCATTGCTACAATGCCAGCTACATTTTCTGTGCCGCTTCTCATTTTCCATTCCTGATTGCCCCCGGATAATAACGGTGAAAGACGAAGACCATCACGAATGAACAAAACCCCATTCCCTTTCAAACCATGGAATTTATGAGCCGAAATCGTACACAGATCCACACTTGCTTGATAAAGATCAAGAGGAACCTTGCCGATTCCCTGGACATTATCTACATGAAATAACACTCGCGAATGCTTCTTCAGCATCTCTCCAATTTTCTTTATTGGCTGAATGGAACCAATTTCATTGTTTACATGCATGACAGAGACTAAAATAGTTTCCGGTGTAATTTCCTTTTCAATGTCTTCAGCATGGACAATACCGTTTTTATCCGGTGCAATGATGGAGATGCTGAAGCCCAATTCCTTCAGCTGATCCATCGCTTCCTTCACTGAAGCATGTTCCAATCCAGTTGTGATAATATGGCGGCCTCTTTTCCTATGCATTAGAGCCGTTCCTTTTATTGCAAGATTATTGCTCTCTGTCCCTCCGGATGTAAAATACACCTCATTATGCTTAACATTCAGCAGATGAGCAATTTGCTCACGTGCCTGCATCAGCAGTCTCTCTGCTTTTCCGCCGAATTCATGCAGGGAAGAGGGATTCCCAAAGTATTCTGAAGAAACCTTTATAAAAGATTCAAGCACTTCTTTATATGGTTTTGTCGTTGCACTGTTATCAAAATAAATCACGGACTTCTCCTTTCCGTTCCGAAAACCCTTTAGCCAACTGTAAATCATATCATAACCACGTAAGATTGGAAATGTAATTAAAGCTTTTGTTTTTAAATATTCATTTCTTTACTATTAAGTTATTCAAGTTTGTGCAGTTTAACCAAATGAATGAATTGCTGCCCCCGTGGAAAGCTGATAATATTGCACTGTGGGTAAAGGACAGCTCCAGTTTATTATCATAAAATACTTAATATTAAGACTTCGTATTTTTTCGACATTTTTTTTAGCACCTGTGCTAATATGAAAATGTTCTAAACATTAAGATATGGAACCATTTTCAGGAGGATATATATGGAGAATAAAACATTGGCACCAAAACAAATTCTCGCCGTCGGACTCATGTTATTTGCTCTATTCTTTGGAGCAGGGAATATGATTTTCCCTCCATTCCTGGGACAATCTGCCGGCACGAATGTATGGACTGCTATTATCGGTTTTTTAATAACAGGGGTCGGATTGCCGCTATTAGGCATTATTGCCATTGCCAAAAATGGAGATTTACAAACAATTGCGAGCCGGGTACACCCTTTATATGGAATTATTTTCACGATTATTATGTACTTAGCCATAGGACCATTTTTCGGAATTCCGCGTACCGGAACCGTTGCTTATGAAATAGGGATTACTCCGTTCTTGTCTGAAACCGCTTCCAATAGCACTTACTCTTTATTGGCTTATACCATTGTCTTCTTTTGCATAACAGCATGGCTTTCTTTGAATCCATCGAAGTTAGTGGATAGAATCGGGAATATTTTCACGCCTGCACTCCTCATAATCCTTGCTGTTCTGGTTATTAAAAGCATCATTACTCCAATGGGCGAATTAAAAGCGCCAATGGGAGCATATGCAGAGGGGCCGTTCTTTAAAGGCTTCATTGAAGGCTACCTGACTATGGATACAATTGCAGCTTTGGTATTCGGTATTATTGTTATTGGTTCAATACAGGGCATGGGTGTGACAAATAAACATTCACTTATGAAAATATGCATTACAGCCGGACTTATAGCAGCTGCTGGTCTTGAGGCAGTATACTTGTCCCTTGCGTATATTGGGGCATCAAGTATGGAAGCTATAGGTCAACTTGATAATGGCGGCGCTATCCTATCCTCTGCTTCTCAGTACCTATTTGGACCTGCTGGAGCATTGATCCTTGGGCTGGCCATTACGGTAGCATGCCTTACAACGTCTGTCGGACTCGTTTCCGCTTGTGCGCAGTACTTTCATAAACTGCTCCCAAAAGTACCTTATAAAACCATTGTCATCATTCTTTCGCTGTTCAGCATGGTGGTTGCAAACATTGGTTTAACTCAGCTGATTCAACTTTCATTGCCAATCTTAATCATAATTTATCCTCTGGCCATCGTGCTGATTCTGCTTTCTTTTATGCACAATGCGTTTAATGGATACTCGGCGGTATATATAGGGGCTTTAATTCCCACAGGCTTAATTAGTTTTGTGGATGGGTTAAAAACTGCTGGAATGGATGTATCCGTCATCACAGACTCATTGCAATTCCTGCCATTCTTTGCTGAGGGAATCGGCTGGATTGTACCTGCCATTGCAGGAGCTGTTATAGGTTACTTCCTGGCAATGGCTTTCGGAGAAGCTAAAAAGCCAATTGCAGTAAATGACTAAAGACCAAAGGCGGAAGCGCCTTGATCAGATGAACTTCAACTAAAAACCGCCACGTCCGGTGGCGAACGTTAAAGCCGGCTTATCCTGTGCAAGTCCCGCAGGCATAAGACCGAATCACACAGGAAACCTCCTAAAGCTCGCTTTGGCCGGGCGATGTATCGCTGACGAAGCGGTTCCTTGTCCTCATTTCTGGAGTGATTTGGCTTATGACCCGGGAGCTAGGCGCTGGAGCTGAATGCAGATAATTTTTCATTAAAGTTATTTACAACGATATATTTTATAAATTACCAGACAACAAAAAACCAGATCCAATCGGATCTGGTTTTTTAGTGCTCAGTTATTATTTCTTCTATTCTCTTGATCGCACCCGGCTCGACCTCTTCGATCGAAGCTGCAGCCTGCTCCAGTGCTGTTTTATATTCATAGCTTCTGAATGAAGCTTCTGCTTCCTTTAACCCTTTATCAATAGATGGATATCTGCTTCTGTACCGATTTCCATATTGAATGACTTTCTCTGCTAAAAGAATCGTCTCAATCATATCACCCACTGAATCAGCAGCCTTATCAACAGTAAGCACAGCAACTTCAAGATATTGCTGAACCGCAGGAATATTCAATGGTTTCTCATCGAGTTTAGCCAGCACATTATCTATGCTTTCTTTCGCATCCTGGATCAAATATTTATATTCCTGGGAAACACCGGGCACATTGTTTTTGGAGATAAGCCTTATCGTTTCTGCCACTTTCTTGCTTAACTCTTTGACTTTTTCCCTGGCAGACATCTCGTCTTTTCTTAAGGCCTGGAGCATTTCCGCAAAGGCTGTCTGCTCATCTGAAATTTCCTCAATGTGTTCCTTGATTTCAGCAAGTTCTTCTCTCAAGACAGTATGGGGAGTACTCCCGTTATTAATCTTATGCTCCAGCACTTCGAATTTTTTGAAGAGCTGAGTTATTTTTTTCTCCAGGTGGATTTGAATTTCCAGATCCTTATCTGGAACATGATAGCTATGACGGATAGCCGTTATCTCTGTCTTAAGCTGATTATTCATATCTTTATTATTATAAAGCATGTTTCTTGTTGCATCATCCTGCTGGCTTAAGTAATGTCTGGCATGTACTTCCTTTTCGAGCAGATCATACAGAAGTTCAATATTATCTTTAATCTCTTCGACCCCTTTTTGAACTTCCTCGATTTGCGCCTGATCAATGGAGCCGGCATATCCTGTTACTTGTTCTTCAAGCCTCTCAATTTCTTTATCTAGTTGAAGGTGATCAAGCAGATACCCCTGATCCAGCATTTCCTTGTACCCTTCCCTTAACTCTTCCAGCTGGGAAGGGATCTTGGATTGACACTCAACCATCAGGTTTGGAATAGCTTCCATTTTAGCCTGAGAATCCTCAAGCAGCGCTTTGATCACTAGAAGGGTTTCACGAGCTTCAAGGTAATTGCCCTTCTCGGTTTTCTCATCGAATTCTTCAAATTTGGCCAATGCTTCATCCAGCTGTTCTTCAAGAATTTTTTCTGATTTACCGAATGTATGGCGATGCGCAAGCAGAGACTTTTTGCATTGGCGATACATTTCTTTCAGTTCTTCAATTTCCGCTCTATTTTTTTCTTCACTGCCTACCAGCTCATTCAATTCACTCAGCAGATTTTTTATGCTTTCTTCAATCTCAGTTAATCTCTTCTCTATTCTCTGCTGAACTTCCTGGGAATTCTTAAAGCGGTATTTATCGATGCTCTCTTCAGCATCAAATAACAATTCCTCCACATCAGGAAGCTGTGAAGTTACGATTTCATCCCATTCATTTCTCCATCGCTCAAATAATTCTTCTGTCTGGCCCGTCATATTAAGCTTTTTCACTCTTGACATCTCATCTAGAACTGGGCGATCCGTTATGTCCATCTTCCATGTTTCCAGCCTGTCAATTTCCTTATAATGTTTTTTCTTTAAAAAATAACCCGTGAGATATAGGCATAAAAGAATGACTATAACTCCAATTATGTATTCCATTTTAAAGCCCCCTGTTCTGTTCCCGAGCCAATATGTATATGTAAAGTTTTTATTTAAGAAATAACAAATGCCCGCAGGCGTTTCTTCATTTTCACATGTTATTTTCAATGCTTTTATGATACCATGTAAACGACATTTTTTGACTATTTATTTCATATTTTTATGAATTTCTTCTTTTATATCTTGTCTAAATTGCTATTTTCGGAAAATAACTGGAACATCCGTATTTTTTATTGAACTATATGAACTGTTCAAATACAAACAATTCGCTTTTTATAAAAGATTTCCTTCTTTATTTAAGAGATAAGTTAAAAAGTGACTTGAGTACTGTATTTTTAAAGTGAAACTTCAAACAGCGGGATTTCTTCCCCACTGTTTTTTAGTTGAGGCCCACAGGACAAGGAAGGCTTCGTCAGCATGAGCATCGCACGACCAAATGCGACAGCTTTTGGGAGGAAGCGGGCCACAAAGACGTTGCCACAGGACAAGGAAGGCTACGGCAGCGATAGATCGCACGACCGAAAGCGGAAGCTTTTGGTAGGACGCGGTTTTCTTAGGCTTTGTTCTTCTTTCGGGCCTTTACGGGCAGTTTGACTCTCTCTATTCCTTCTAAAATACCTAGGCTCTTAAAGAGGGAGCTTTTCCGCCCGTTAGACTGCGAAAAACCTATGCAGAAAGGAAGTTCTCCATATGCTAAAAGACGGACACATCCACACTCCCTATTGTCCGCACGGGACAAAGGACGCATTTGAAGATTATGTTGAAAAAGCAATAAATCTGGGTTTTAAAGAAATTTCATTTACTGAACATGCTCCGCTCCCTGAGGGCTTTGAGGATCCCGCACCTGCTCGCGACAGTGCGATGCGCAAGGAGCATCTTGAGAAATACTTCACTGATATATCAAGGGTGAAAGCTGCCTATCAAGGAAAAATCAGGATTAATGCGGGGCTTGAAGTGGATTATATTGAAGGCTTTGAACAGGAGATCCGCAAATTTCTTGATATGAACGGGAGATATATAGATGACTCCATTTTATCTGTACACTTTCTAAAGCATGGAAGCCGCTACGAATGCCTGGACTACAGTCCCAATGTTTTTGCAAAGATGATCAAAGAATACGGTTCTATTGAAGCAGTTTATTTGAATTATTTCCGCACCCTGCTTTTATCTATAAAAGCAGATTTAGGGCCGTTTAAACCTGGAAGGATTGGGCATATCACCCTGGTGAAAAAATTCCAAAAAAAATATCCCGCTGATCGGGAATTTAGAGAGGAAATAAACCAAATACTTGATGAGGTGCAAAATAAAGGCTATGAACTCGACTATAACGGAGCCGGTTTCGCCAAGCCGTTATGCAAGGAGTCCTATCCTCCCGATTGGGCTGCAGAAGCAGCTGCCCAAAAAGGCATTTCACTGGTTTATGGGTCCGATTCTCATCAGGCAAAGGAAATGGGTCAGGGCCTTGATAGAATGAAACACCTTTAAATGCTTTTAGAGTACAGCAGCATAAGGTTTTCCAGCATGATTGCACAGGACTCCATCAACCCAATTGAAGATCTCCTTCGTGTATTTGTCTGCGAAATATTTTTCATGAGGAAATACATGCAGAACTTCAGCCATATAATGTGTGTTCAAAAATGGCATTGACAGGAGTCCTTTCAGCTGAACAATCATATAATTGGCTGAATGGTTACGAAACTCCTTTGTTTTCATTCCCCTTTCCAGCACCTTGCCAAAATAAAACTTTTCCTTTGCTAAATAAGTGGACATAATTTCCCTTACCACTTGGGAATCTATAGAAATTTCCCGGAGTATCAATCTTGTTAGATGGCTATGCTCAAATTGATAAACCATGATATTTTGCGCAATTTTTTTCAGGCTCAGAGCCGCCCCCTGCTCAAGAATTGAAAATCCCTTCTCTATTTCCTCAATATACCCTTCAAAAAATGCTGTAAAGCAATATTCAAGCAGCCCGTGTTTGTTATCGAAATAATATGCAATATTCGCTGGATTCGTCTGCGCTTTCCCTGCAATATCACGGATGGAAGTCCCGGAGAAACCTTTCGTATTAAATAAGGATATAGCGGCCGATACAATTGCCTCTTTTGAATTTTTTTTCATCTTTCCCGCCTCGCTTTCTTTTGTAAAGTCTCTGTTCATGTACATATGAGCGAATAATAAATTATGGGTTTATTCAAAAACGGATTTGTTGTGATAATTAAACATTCTTGCTAAAATCGTCTTATCCTTTTTAAAGTTCTCGACAATGTCTATCTATTTTCCTGTTCATCTGCCAGGAAATTCATATATCTTTTAGAAAGTAAGGTGAATTGTGATGTTTAGTGTCGAATCCTACAAGGGAACCCGTGAAGAAAATTATCAATTATTGATTAAACAGCTCGCTGCTCTTCTTGAAGGGGAAACGAACAGCATTGCCAATCTAAGCAATGCATCAGCACTTCTTAATCAATTCCTGGACCGCACCAACTGGGTAGGATTTTACCTGATGGAAGAAGGGGAGCTTGTTCTTGGGCCATTTCAAGGTCTGCCGGCATGTGTAAGAATCCCCCTTGGTAAGGGTGTTTGCGGGACTGCTGCCAAGCAAATGGAAACAGTCCGTGTTGAAGATGTCCATCAATTTCCTGGACATATCGCCTGTGATGCAGCCTCACAGTCTGAAATCGTCATTCCGCTTGTCAAAGAGGGCAATCTTCTTGGTGTATTGGATATCGATTCTCCTGAAAAAAACCGGTTTGATGAACTTGACCAAAAATTCCTGGAAGATTTCTCGGAAGTACTTGTATCATTCCTTTAACGGAATAGCAAAAAGGAGATGACCGTATCTGCGACCATCTCCTTTTACTATTAAACTCCTTCGAGTGCCTGGGACAGATCATCCCTGATATCTTCAACTGACTCAAGCCCAACTGAAAGCCTCAGCAGCGTATCTTCAATGCCCATTTTTTCACGTGATCCCTTTGGAACCACTGCATGAGTCATAGTAGCAGGGTGCTGAATTAATGTCTCAGCATCACCAAGGCTCACGGCAATTTTAATAAGATTCAGCCGGTTCATAAATTCCTGGGCAGTCTCTTTATCCCCCTTTAGAGTAAAAGAAATCATCCCGCCGGGCCTCCTCATTTGTTTTTGCCCAATTTCAAAATCTGCATTATTGCTGTCTCCAGGAAAATAAACTTTTTCTACTTTTGGATGTGCCAGCAAATATGATGCGAGCCGTTCCGCATTGTCACAATGCCTGTCGAGTCTGACTGCAAGTGTTTTCAGTCCGCGCAGAAGCAGCCAGGCATCAAAAGGTGAAATAATGCCTCCAATGTCTTTTTGAGTCGTCATGGAGACTTTATCCAAAAATTCTTTAGAGCCTATTACAAGCCCGGCAACTACGTCACCATGACCTCCGATGTATTTTGTCGCACTATGAATGACAATATCACAGCCCAGTTCGATCGGATTCTGCAAATATGGTGAACAGAAAGTATTATCCACTACAACTGGAATTCCTTTCTCTTTCGCTGCTTCTGCAACCATACTCAGATCCACTAATTTCATTGTTGGATTTATTGGAGTTTCAACATAAATACAGGCAGTCTCCGGTTTAATTTCATCAAGCAGCTGCTGCTTTGATTCCATAGCTGAAAAATCATGGCTGATTTGAAATTTTTCCTCCATCATCTCCAGGAGTCCAAATGTACATCCATAAACTCCCTGAGAACATAAAATATGATCACCTGTTTTGGTTAAAGCAAACAGGACAGCTGAAACTGCAGCCATACCAGACCCAAAAGCAAGGGCTGCTTCTCCCTTTTCCAGTACGGCCATTCTTTCTTCAAGCATCTTAACTGTTGGATTGCCCAGACGGGAATAGATATACCCTTCTTCTTCACCGGAAAAACGTTTTTCACCCTGCTGTGCTGTCTCAAATGTAAAAGTTGACGTCTGGAATATTGGCGGTGCGAGGCTCCCTTTGAACCTTTCAGCATCGTATCCTTCATGGATGACCTGCGTCTCGAAGTTAAACCGATGTTTCCTATCCATTTTACCTCTCCTTTTCATTGCAAGCGCTTACATTATTATCTATAATAAACTTCTCTTTCAGCATATGATAATAGTATATTTTTTGAAAGTATTTTGTTTTGGAAAAATATCAATAAAGACTGCCTTTCCATAAGGCAGTCCTAGATAAATGAATCTGCAGCCGACTCAATGATCACTTTATTTTTCCCTGTGTTTTTGGCGGTATATAATGCCCTGTCAGCCCTTTTAAAAAGCGCTGCATATGAATCTTTTTTCCCCCTGCTCCAATACGAAATACCGCATGAAATGGTTACTTGGGGATCTGTGATTTGACATACCTTTCTGACAATCCGTTCAGCAATAAGTACTCCCGCCGACAATGAAACACCCGGAAGATAAAGAGCCAGCTCCTCTCCGCCCCATCGTGCGCCTATATCAGTGCTGCGGATATTGCTGTTAATTAAATTGGCAACTTGAATAATGATTTCATCGCCAACCTGATGTCCGTATGTATCATTTACCAATTTAAAATCATCTATATCCACAAGCATAAATGTTCCTTCATGATCTTCATTCATGGACTGATGAATCCGATCATCCAGATAGCTTCGGGAATATAGTTTGGTTAAGTGATCTGTTACAACCATCTTTTCAAGCTCTTCTCTAAGCATTGAATTGGTAAAGGCAAGCGTGGAATGATGAATCAAAGACTGAAGCAGCTTGAATGTTTCAAATGAAAAATGATAAGGAGAGCTATGCATGACAAGGGCAAATCCCTTTAATACTCCAGATTGTGTCATTGGAACAGCCATGATGGATTTATATAAACTTGCCGCACCCTCGAACTGTAAAGAAAAATCCCCAATAAAAAGAGACTCTTTCTCCTTGATGATCTTTTTCCTTATATAGTGAATATAGTCTTCTGCCTCTTTGGTTTGAAAAAATTCAGTACTGCCCTGGATTACATTCACATCGGCATTTTCAGAATTTATCAAGATGAAACCCGCTTCTTCAGCATCAAAGGAATGCAGAATCTGATCTGCCATGTAGTTCATGGTTTCTGTCAGCCGCAAATTCGAATTCAAGCGGTGGGAAGTTTCGTTAATTAATTGAAGGTCCGCTATCAATCGCTTGGATTGCTGATAAAGCTGCGCATTTTCCAGTGCACTTCCTGCAGTATTAGCCAGAAGTGTGATAAACTCAATTTCATTTTTAGGGAATATCATGGTATTAGGCGCAATGACCTGAAGTACTCCATAAACCCCCTGCTTCCCTTTTAATGGGGCATATAAGACAGAGCGCATTTCCTGCAGGGAATCTTCAAATTGAACTGCCCCTGTGACATATGCCTGCATGGCCGCGATGTTTTCGCTGTCATATTCAAGGTCTCTGATGGGCAGATCCCCATGATTATTGTTATCCTGGGACAGCAGAAGATAATAGGTAAAAGTGGGGTACATTTCCTGCAAAGTATAAATAATTTCCCCAAGCACCATATCCATATCCATTGAGGAATGGAATTTCTCCGTAACTCGATACAGCTGTTTATAACGTTTTTCTTCAGATGCAATTTTGGCCAGCCCCTGAGCTTTATCAAGAAATTGCCCGCATTCTTCGCTAAGCTCCTGAAATACTTTTTCTGTATAGGAATGAAAACAGCCTGATTCACCTGATAAAATCATGCATCCCAGCAGCTTGCCTCTCTTTACAAGAGGAATCATGATTTGTTCTTCCTTAATCTCGGTCCTTAAACTCTGCAACCCTCTGTTTTTGTTAGCCCATCTTTTTAAATCACCTGAAAAAGCAGGTGAAAGCAAAGCATCCGGGTTCGTGGCAGCTTCTGCAAAAAACTCCTGTTTCCATTCATTAAAGACGTACAGAGTTATTTCATCCGCTCCGGTAAGGGCTTTAATGGAAGAGAGCATTTCATTCAGTAATTTTTCATAGTGAAAGAAACCGTTCTCCGTATCGATAATGTCAAAAAAGCGGCTTTTTAAACTAAGTATGATTTGGTGTTCAAGTGTATCCATCTTTATTATCACCTATCAAATGTCTCAGAATCTTTAAACCAATAAGGTATATTATAACGGACTAGAAATTAATATTTTGAGCATACATGTGGCTATTTCGTTTCAACTTTCCTATATTCATATTTTTAAGAAAAGTAATCGCAGCATAAAATACACATTAAAATAAAAAAAGCGAAGCCGCATTCCTATTAATTAAACAATTCCAATTTTTTCTTTATTATATCATATCTTGCTAATGGACTCGTTATTAAGTTTTCTAATTCAAGTGAATTATGGCACAGGACAAAATCTTCGCTTATAATTTAAACATCCTTAAAAAATGAAGGAGTAAAAATAAAATCAACTTGACTTTTATCCTCTAAAAATTATATAATACTCCTTGTGTAAAATATTGCAGCCTATGTGAGCACCTTGATGCACTCATTTTGTTCCTCAACCAGAGTTTTCTGGGGATGGGGTACTGTGTAACCCTCTGCTGCTAGGGCGAAGGTACATGAAAACAAAATGGACATGATTGTTGTGCGCATCTGTTTCTGTTTTTATTTTACCCAAATAAAAACACAAAAGGAGGAGTCTTAAATGGCTCGTTATACTGGTCCAAGCTGGAAATTATCCCGTCGTCTTGGAATCTCTCTAAGCGGAACTGGTAAAGAATTAGAAAAGCGTCCTTACGCTCCTGGACAACATGGTCCAAACCAGCGCAAAAAATTATCTGAATACGGATTACAATTGCAGGAGAAGCAAAAGCTTCGTCATATGTACGGAGTAAATGAGCGTCAATTCCGCAATTTATTCGATAAAGCTGGCAAAATGCCTGGTAAGCACGGTGAAAACTTCATGATTCTTCTTGAATCACGCCTTGACAACGTGGTTTACCGTTTAGGTCTTGCACGCACTCGCCGTCAAGCTCGCCAGCTAGTTAACCATGGTCATATCATGGTTGATGGATCTCGCGTTGATATTCCATCATACCGCGTAGCACCTGGTCAAACAATTACACTTCGCGAAAAATCTCGCAGCCTTGACATCGTTAAAGAAGCAATTGAAGTTAACAACTTCGTACCTGACTTCGTATCTTTCGATGCAGACAAGCTAGAAGGAACTTTCACTCGCATGCCTGAGCGTTCTGAACTTCCAGCTGAAATCAACGAATCTCTAATCGTTGAATTCTACTCTCGTTAATAATTTTAAAACTGCCGATACATTTCGGCAGTTTTTTTGTTGTCCGGAAAACTCTGAGATAATCAAAAAGCCCTCCATCAAAGGAGGGCTTTTTGATTAGTATTTAATTAAGAAATATTTCTTCTTTCCGCGGCGAATGACAGTAAATTGGTCTTCAATCTTATCCTTATCAGAAAGAGTGTAGTCAAGCTCCGTTATGCGTTCGCCATTTACTGAAACAGCGCCATTCGTCACATCTTCACGTGCCTGGCGTTTGGATGGGGAGATTTTGGCAGCAACAAGCAAATCAACGATCCCCAATTCTCCTCCTTCAGAATGCTCATAAGATGGAACATCCTTAAAGCCTTGTTTTATCTCTGAAGCCGAAAGGTTTTTAATTTCTCCGCTGAATAACGCTGCTGTAATCTTTATAGCCTGTTCCAATGCTGCATCTCCATGAATCATGCGTGTCATTTCTTCAGCAAGTGCTTTTTGGGCTTTGCGGAGATGCGGTTCATCTTGAACAGCTTTTTCAAGGCCTTCAATTTCTTCACGGGATAAGAATGTAAAGAACTTAAGGTATTTGATTACATCCGCATCTGCTGTATTAATCCAGAACTGGTAAAACTCATAAGGAGATGTTTTCTCCGAATCAAGCCAGATTGCTCCGCTTTCCGTTTTGCCGAATTTTGTTCCATCCGCTTTCGTAACCAAAGGTATGGTCAGGCCGTATGCCTTTGACCCTTCAGGCGCCATTTTGCGGATGAGCTCAAGGCCGGTTGTGATATTCCCCCATTGGTCGCTTCCGCCAATCTGCATTTTGCAGTTATGATTCTCATATAAATGAAGGAAATCCATGGCCTGCAGGATGGTGTATGTGAATTCTGTAAAGGAAATTCCCGTTTCCAGTCTGGAAGAAATGGTGTCTTTAGCGAGCATGTAATTGACTCCGACATGTTTCCCGTAATCACGCAGGAATGTAACAATATCCATGGACCCTGCCCAATCATAGTTGTTAACCATGATTGCACCATTTTCACCTTCAAAATCAAAAATTCTTTTTAGCTGGTTCTTTATGCAGTTCACATTATGCTGTACAGTTTCCAGCGTCTGCAGCTTCCGCTCTTCGCTTTTACCGCTTGGATCTCCAATCAGGCCAGTGGCCCCGCCTACTAGAACGATTGGACGATGGCCTTCCTTTTGAAAGCGCCTTAATGTCAAAAACGGCAACAGATGCCCAATGTGCATGCTGTCAGCTGTTGGGTCTACACCACAGTATAAAGAGATTGCTTCTTTACCGAGAGTGTTCTCAATGCCCTCTTCATCTGTCTGCTGATAAATAATCCCTCTCCATTGCAAATCTTCAAGTAAACTCATCTTAACTCCTCCTATTTAACGGCTATTTTCAAGGCATTAACAGGGAATCACCCATACAAAAAAACGCCCCTGCAAATATGCAGGGACGCATGATCATTTTTGCGCGGTACCACCCAAATTGAGGACAGCTGTCCTCCACTCTTTCAGAATAACGGATAATCCGTCCACTGCTATAACTGCTGGGCAGGTTGACAGTGAAAGCTCAGGGAGGTAATTCATACTTCTATTTGTACCGGCTCGCAGCGAACGCCGGCTTTCTGAAACAGGGATAGAAGCATTACTGGGTTCCCATCAATGCCTATAAAATATTTAAACGTCTAAGATAAAACATTTTTATCATATAAATCAGCCAAATGTCAAATGCCTGTGCGAAAAAAGGAAATTTCAGATAAATGGCGAACCTTGTCATATTACTATGTCGCAATATGCTATAATAGATGTGATTTTAGGGGGATTGATATGATGAAAGAAAAGTTTCAGATGTTATTTAATAAATTGAGGCAAACTCCGGGCCTTTTCGGGAATAAAAAAGCAGCTAAAGGTGCGAGCATTACTTACCAGGTTGTCTGGAACCTTACTTTGCTGTTTCTCATTTTAGCTGTCATTGGCGGTTCATTTGCGGGGGGACTTGGAGCAGGTTACTTCGCGTCGCTGGTAAAGGATGAGCCAATCCGATCTTATGCCAGCATGAAAAAAGATATTTATGACTATGCAGAAACATCGGAAATTTATTTTGCCGATAATGTTTATTTAGGGAAGCTCCGGACTGACCTGGAACGTGAGGAAGTTAAGCTTGATGATGTTTCGGAACACTTAATTAACGCAGTTGTAGCTACTGAAGATGAATATTTCTACGAGCATGACGGAGTGGTGCCAAAAGCGATTATGCGCGCACTGTTCCAGGAAGTAACAAATTCATCTGTTCAATCCGGCGGAAGTACACTTACACAGCAGCTGATAAAGAACCAAATCTTAACGAATGAAGTTTCTTTCGAGCGGAAAGCAAAAGAGATTCTGCTTGCTTTGCGATTGGAGAAATTCTTTGATAAAAAAGAGATATTGGAAGCATATCTGAATGTATCTACCTTTGGAAGAAATGCATCCGGACGTAATATTGCCGGAGTTGAAGCAGCTGCCAAAGGCATTTTTGGGGTGAGTGCAAAAGAATTAACCTTGCCCCAGGCTGCATTCATAGCAGGGCTGCCGCAGAGTCCATTCGGCTACACTCCTTTTACAAGGGAGGGAACGGTCAAAGAAAATCTGGAACCAGGTTTCTCCAGGATGAAAACTGTTCTGAAAAGAATGTATGACGACGGAAAGATTGACCAGAAGCAATATGAGGAAGCTTTGGCTTACGACCTGACCAAGGATTTCACTACGCCTTCAGAAAGCCCTTTGGAAAAGTACCCATATTTGACGTATGAAATTGAAGAACGTGCAGTAAACATCATGACTAAGATTCTCGCAAAAAATGATGGATACGAAGAGCAGGACTTAAAAGAAGATGACGAGCTCCGAGAGGAATACAGGACTCTGGCAGACCGGACGATCCGCCAGAATGGCTTCCAGATCCATACGACGATCAACAAAGATATTTATGATAAAATGCAGCAGGTAAAAAATAACTACCCTTATTATGGGCCAGACAAACCTGAGACGATTAAGGACCCAGAAACCGGTGAAAATAAACAAATCATGGAGCCCGTAGAGGTTGGAGCCATTTTAATTGAAAATAAAACCGGTAAAATCATCAGCTTTGTCGGCGGACGCGATCACAAACGCGAGCAGCTGAATCATGCTACAAGCGCTCTAAGACAAAATGGTTCAACCATGAAGCCGCTATTAGTCTATGCTCCTGCAATGGAACTTGGAAAAGCAGCACCTGGCACCATTCTGCCTGATGTGCCGCTATATCTAAGTCCAGGATTAAATAGGCCTTGGCCAAAGAACTATACGAATACCTATAGCGGGCTCGTTTCAGCCAGACAAGCACTTAAGCATTCATACAATGTCCCAGCTGTAAAGCTTTATAAGGATATAGTCGGACAGCGGCCTGCCTCTTATCTGGAAAAAATGGGCTTTACCTCTCTGATCGGTCCTGACTATACAAACTTGTCTACATCCATTGGTTCTTTGGAATATGGGGTAACTGTTGAAGAAAATACGAATGCTTTTACTACATTTGCCAACGGCGGAAAGTTTATTGACGCCTATATGATCGAGAAAATCACTGATAAAGACGGGAACATTATATTCCAGAATAAATCTGAGCCTGTAGATGTATTCAGTCCGCAGACAGCGTACCTTACAATCGATATGATGAGAGACGTTATTAACAGCGGAACTGCCACATCGATTAAGAACAGATTGAAGTTCAGTTCTGACTGGGCAGGGAAAACTGGTACTGGTACTGAATTCATAGATGCATGGTTCGTGGCATCCAACCCGAATGTCACTTTCGGCATATGGTCAGGATATGATACGCCTAAATCATTAAAAGCCCCTGGACCGCTAAGCTATAGTTTGCGCAATAACTATCTCTGGGCAGATTTGATGAATGCAGCATATGACGTCGCACCTGATCTTGTTGACCCGAGCGAAAGCTTTAAAATGCCGGGCGGAATCGTAAGACGTTCATTCTGTGCCATTTCAGGCCTTCTTCCTTCAGAAGCATGCTCTAAAGCTGGCCTAGTCGAGACTGATTTATTCAATGCCAAATTTGTTCCTACAAAAGTTGACGATAGCCTTGGCAATGGAAAACTTGTACGAATTGGCGATAAAAAATATATGGCACTTGATTCAACACCAGAAGAGTTTACTGAACCTGGAATGGTAGTGAATCCGGATTATATTCAAAAACTATTCGGCATTAAAGCAAATCTAAGTACTCTTATTCCGAATAAAGAACGCTGGAAGAGTATTCTGACAAGTGCGGATCAGCTCAAAGACAATGGCAAAGCACCTGCGGCCCCAAGCATAAAAGCTTCTGGCCAAACCATTACTTGGGGAGCACATCCTGAAAAAGATGTCATTGGCTATCGCGTTTACAGCGGAGGTAAAAAAGTTGCTACAATAAAAGCCGGCTCTTCCTTAAACTACAAGGCTGGAAGCGGCTCGATCCATGTAACAGCCGTTGACATTGCCGGCAAAGAGTCTGCTTCTTCCAATGTAGTAGAAATCGGCCAAAAGACTGAAGAAGAAAAGCCGAAGGAAGAGAAGCCAAAAGAAGAAAAGCCGAAAGAAGAGAAACCTAAAGAAGAGAAACCTAAAGATCCTCCTCCAGCCGAGGAAAAGCCTGATGCTGATAAACCATCAGAACCTGGTGCAGGTGAAGAAACTAATTAAAGAAAAGCAGAATCCCATTTGCCCAAACAGGGCTTGGGATTCTGCTTTTTCTTTATAGAAATAACAATCGCCCAAAATATATTCTGGATACTTTACTAAACAAAAAACCGCTGCTCATTTATGCAGCGGTCTCCTCTATTAATCTTCCATTGTAGACAAATCGCCAGTTGGCAGGTCCAGTTCCCAGGCTTTAAGCACCCGGCGCATAATTTTGCCGCTCCGTGTTTTTGGAAGTTTGTCGCGGAATTCAATTTCACGCGGGGCTGCGTGGGCAGCAAGGCCTTTCTTAACGAATTGACGGATATCTTCCACCAGTTCTTCAGAAGGTTCATGTCCGTCCCGTAAAGCAACAAATGCCTTTATTATTTCACCTCGGACAGGATCAGGCTTTCCGATAACTCCAGCTTCTGCAACAGCCGGGTGTTCGATGAGCTTGCTCTCCACTTCAAACGGCCCAACGCGTTCACCAGATGTCATGATCACATCATCTACACGACCCTGGAACCAGAAATATCCATCTTCATCCATATATGCTGAATCTCCAGAAACATACCAGTCACCTGGCATAAAATAAGATTCATATTTTTGCTCGTTATTCCAGATGGCATTCATCATGGAAGGCCAGCCTTTTTTAATTGCAAGGTTCCCCATGCGATTTGGCGGCAGCTCATTTCCCTGGTCATCGACAATGGCTGCTTTAACACCAGGAATCGGCTTACCCATGGAGCCCGGCTTAATCTCCAGGCAAGGATAGTTGCAGATGAGCTGCGCACCTGTTTCTGTCATCCACCACGTATCATGGATGCGCATATTGAATACTTTCATTCCCCATCTGACTACTTCAGGATTTAGCGGTTCACCGACACTGAGGACATGACGAAGGGAGCTTAAATCAAACTTTTTCACAACCTCATCACCTGCCCCCATCAGCATACGGAAAGCGGTCGGAGCACTATACCAAACCGAAACGCCATACTCCTCAATCATTTTATACCAAGTCTCCGGATTAAATCTGCCCCCGACAATAAGGTTTGAAGTCCCTGTCAGCCACGGGCCGAAAATGCCATATGAAGTACCGGTTACCCAGCCAGGGTCAGCAGTGCACCAATATACATCTTCTTCTTTTAAGTCCAGCACCCATTTAGCGGTCTGATAATGCTGAATCATTGCATTATGTACATGCAGAACTCCCTTTGGCTTGCCTGTAGAGCCGGAAGTGTAATGCAAAATAAGGCCATCTTTTCCGTCAACCCATTCAATTGGAAGCTTTCTGCTTGATTCAGCCATTCTTTTATTAAAGTCCACATACGGGCCTGTTTCCTCAATATTTTCCCCAACAAGGAAAACATGCTTTAAGGCAGGCAGCTGATCAACAGGCACACGTTCCAAAAGCTCAGGGGTTGTAATCAGAACTTTTGCTTCACTGTCATCAAGCCTGTCACGGACTGCCCCTTCCATAAATGCTTCAAAAAGAGGACCTACAATGGCTCCCAGCTTAATAGCTCCCAATACGGCAAAATAGAGTTCAGGAGAACGCGGCATAAAAATGAAAACTCGGTCTCCTTTTTCAACATCGCCATATGCTTTTAATGCATTTCCCGCTTTATTGGATAGTTCCTTCATTTCTTTGAATGTATATTTCTCATTTCTCTGTCCATCGCGATAATAAAGGGCAACCTTATTTTTTCTGAAAGATTCCGCATGTCGGTCAATGGCCTCATAGGCCATATTCATGCGGCCGGTTTCTTTCCAGGAAAATTCTTTTTCCGCATCAGCCCAGTTAAAATTTTCATACAGCTCATCATAGCTTTTTAAATTGAAGTCACCTTGTGTTACTGGCAGCGCTTCCACTTTCATATATAATTATCCCCCTTATTTAAGATTTGATATTATTATAGTATAAACATTATATTTTCTCAATTTTTAAAATTTTAGAGCAGGGAAAAGATTACTTATGAACCAACTGGTAAATTGCCACAAACTTATTTAAATTACACAGAAAATTATGTGAAAGCGCTTTATCCCCCGTGTTTTTATGTATAATAGAAGTTACATTGATCATGTCTATGGCGGTGAATAAATGGAACATAAAAAAATTTTTAATGCAAAAGAATTAAAAACAGCCAAGGGTAAATTAATCATTGAGGGGCCAATTTCACCTGAAAAATTGGCAGATTACGAGTTTCACAAGGATCTTGTTGCTTTCAGGCCTCCGGCTCAGCAGCATAAAGCCCTGGTTGAAATTGCGGGATTGCCGGAGGGAAGAATTATAGTGGCCCGTGACAGGCATACCATTGTCGGCTATGTTACTTACTTGTATCCAGACCCTCTCGAGCGCTGGTCGGAAGGAAAAATGGATAATTTAATAGAATTGGGTGCAATAGAAGTGATCCCTGCTTTCAGAGGTTCAGGAACAGGAAAGAACCTGCTGAAAGTATCCATGATGGATGACGCAATGGAAGACTATATTGTTATAACGACTGAATATTATTGGCATTGGGATCTAAAAGGAACTGGCCTGAACGTATGGGAATATAGGAAAATTATGGAAAAAATGATGAATGCCGGTGGTCTTGAATGGTATGCCACAGATGACCCTGAAATCAGTTCTCATCCCGCAAATTGCCTAATGGCCCGTATTGGAAAAAGAGTGGATCAGGATTCAGTGCAGCAATTTGACCGCTTGCGCTTTATGAATCGCTTTATGTATTAAATCTTAATAATAGCGTCAATACATAATTCATGCCTGTATTCACACTATTTTTTCGGCATGAATGTATCTCCATATATTTATAAGGAGGCATTTAAAGTGATTGTTGAAGAAATTATGAAAACGGATGTCACGGCTCTGTCAAAAGAAGACACCATTGCCGACGCCATAAAAATTATGAACGAAAAAAGAATTCGGCATTTGCCTATTACAGATGAAGCGGGCAGATTGCAGGGACTTGTAACAGATAGGGACATCCGTGATGCGACTCCATCTATTTTTCATACAGAACTATTTAAGGAAGATCTGCAGAGACCATTAAAAATGATTATGAAGACAGATATCATCACCGGACACCCTCTTGATTTTGCTGAAGAAATTGCTGCGGTTTTTTATGAACAGCGAATTGGCTGCCTGCCAATATTAAACGATGATAAGCTGGTCGGAATTGTCACAGAAACCGATTTGCTTCATACGTTAGTTCAATTGACGGGAGCCCATCAGCCAGGTTCGCAGATTGAAGTAAAGGTGCCAAACAGGGCAGGCATGCTGTTTGAAATCGCTGAAGTCATCTGCAAAAGAAAAGCAAATATACAGAGTGTCCTTGTTTACCCTGACAAAACGGATGATAAATACAAAATACTGGTGATAAGGGTACAGACAATGAACCCTACGCTTGTAGTAGAAGATTTGAAAAAAGCAGGCCATCATGTTTTATGGCCCAGCCTGCCGGGGATTTCACTATGACACATGATTCATTATTTGTTTTTTCGGAAGACCTGCTGAACTACAAATTCAGCAAAAATCATCCTTTTAATCAGATAAGGCTGAAACTGACACTCGATTTGCTCAAAAACATCAATGCCATTGAAGAATGTCATATTATTCCTCCGCGCAAGGCTTCCGATGAAGAGCTTCACTTGATTCATGATCCTAGTTATGTGAATGCTGTCAAGCTCGCCGGTCAGGGAAACCTGCCTGAGGATATCTGCGAAAACTATGGTCTTGGAACAGAGGACACACCTATTTTTCAAAACATGCACGAAGCAAGCTCCCTTTTAGTAGGAGGCACTCTGGCAGCCGTTGATGCAGTCATGAGCGGACGTGCTAAGCACGCACTCCACCTTGGCGGCGGCCTTCATCACGGGTTTCGGGGAAAAGCTTCTGGATTTTGCATCTACAACGATAGCTCCGTAGCCATAAAATATATACAGGAAAAGTATAAAGCCCGTATTCTGTATGTGGATACAGATGCCCATCATGGTGATGGTGTCCAATGGTCATTTTATGATGACCCGGATGTATGCACCTTATCTATTCATGAAACTGGCAGATACCTTTTCCCCGGAACCGGAAATGTAAATGAACGGGGACAAGGGAAAGGATATGGATTCTCTTTTAATATTCCCGTGGATGCATTTACTGAAGACGATTCCTGGCTTCACGCATACCGTACAGCTTTTCGGGAGGTTGCAGAATTTTTCAAACCGGATGTGATCCTGACGCAAAATGGTGCTGATGCCCATTATCTTGATCCTCTTACCCATTTGTCATCTACTATAAAGATTTATAGGGAAATTCCGAAACTGGCCCATGAAATTGCCCATGAATATTGTGATGGGAAATGGATTGCCGTCGGCGGCGGAGGTTATGATATTTGGAGGGTTGTTCCCCGGGCATGGGCCATGATATGGCTCGAAATGACTGAAAACTCTAATTGTTACGGCAATATACCGGCGGAATGGATAAACAAGTGGAAAGAACACGCACCTGTGCCTCTTCCCCTGGAATGGGATGATCCTGCTGATTTATATGAGCCTATCCCCCGTAAGAGCGAAATAACTGAAAAAAATGCCCGGACAGTGGACAAAGTTCTTTATCCGATCCGAAACAGAACAATGACAGAATCTTTATAAGAACAGCGGCCGGGAACATTTTACCGGCCGCTGTTCATTTCTGCATATGTAAATAAACAGGTCTGACTATTGCCAGACCTGTTATGAATTATGAATATTGTTATCTTCATTAAATTTCGGATCAGAAATAATGATTTCAACACGCCTGTTTTTCTCCCAATTCTCCGGTCCGGAATTAGGGACGATAGGACGGGTTTCCCCATAGCCCACAGCCATAAACCTATGACTGTCAAGATTATGCTTTTCTGTTAGATATCTGATTACAGTACTAGCCCTGGCAGCAGATAACTCCCAATTGGACGGATATCTGTAAGTAGTTATGGGCCGGTCATCAGTATGTCCCTCCACCTTCACAAGGTTTGGCATGTTTGCTAAAAGGGTTCCTACTTTATCCAGGAAAGAGTATGAACTGTCTATCAGACTGGCATCTCCGGATTCAAATAAAACCTGTTCCTGCAGAACGAGAACGACCCCCCGTTCCGTCCTGTTCGCCACAATCACTTTTTCTAAGCCATTCTCATCCAAAAACGACTGGATCTCCATCAGAAGCTCATCAAGCGAATCTAATTGCCCGCTGTCCCCATTTTCCTTTATTTCTTCATTTTGTTCCGGGTTCTCTGCAGGAATGATAGACGGCTGAAAATCCAGCACCTGTCTGTCCCGGAAAGAATCGGATAATGCCTGAAACTTCATTAAATCAATCTGGGACATCGAAAACAGCAGAATAAAAAATACCAATATCAGTGTGACGAGATCGGAGAAAGTCACCATCCATCTTGGGGAGCCTTTTGGAGGCTCCGGAGATCTTCTCCTAGGCTTCATTATCCAGTGCCTCCTCCTCATTTACAGCTTTATCCAAATCTCTCCGTTCTTCTGAGGATAAAAAGGCGCTCAGCTTTTCTTCCAATATTCTCGGATTCTGCCCGGATTGAACACCGATAACCCCTTCAATAATAATCTGCTTCAAAAAAACTTCCTTCTCTGTCTTTAAAGCCAGCTTCGCCGCCATCGGCAGAAAAATCAGATTGGCCAGCAGGGATCCATATAAAGTAGTCAGTAAGGCAAGAGCCATATTGGGCCCAAGTGTGGAAGGATCATTCAAATTTTTCAGCATCAGAACCAGTCCGATCAGGGTCCCTATCATTCCCCATGCCGGAGCGTATTCCCCGGCTCTTTCGAGAATGCTTCTTCCTTTTCTGTGCCTCTCTTCCATCGCCATAATTTCGGCATTCATAATGTCAGTAATGACATCTGGCTCTATACCATCCACAGCCAGGTATACGCCTTTCTGAATGAATGGATCTTCCACCTTCCCGATTTCAGCCTCAAGCGATAACAGCCCTTCACGCCGGGCACGCTCAGAGAGTTTGACAAAAATTCCAATCAGCTCGCCAACGCTTTGCTCTTCACTGGAAAAAACCTGCTTAAAAACGGTGGCCATATGCCTGATATCTTTTAAAGGAAAACTTACAAGCAGCCCGGCTATTAAACCGCCCAGAACAATAAGAATTGAAGAAGGGTCAACAAAGGATAAAAAACCATCAGCTCCTCCATTCCACATGATTCCAAAAATCAGCATAGCAAGCCCCACCATTAATCCAGCCGGTGTTAACATATCAACCTTTCTCATACTCTCTCTCCCTGATCCATTGCGAATTGCCTTTGTCTAATGGTTTATTATTTATGTGCTCTAAAACAGGTACGATAGCTTAAAATTGGCAGAAAGAAACGCCTTTTAATTAAGGCGCTTCTCTTTCTTCTCTTTTGTCCAGCTGAAGCGCCTAGCCCCTCTAGTCACTTCGGTCCAGATGCTGAAGTCAAAGAACGACTTCAACTTCTGGACCTCCAGCGCTGGTCGGGGCTGGTCGAGGAGCTTCCGCTTTTCTGTTATATCGGCAAATCCATTACTTTGTTGAGCTTCGTTCTTCAATTCGGTGAGGGAGTACAACAATTTGCTCATCGACTGATTCTTTATTCATAAGTTTCGTAAGCAATCTCATGGCAACTGCACCAATATCATACAATGGCTGAACGACTGATGTCAGCTGAGGACGGACCATTAATGCCAATCTTGTATTGTCAGAGCTGATGACCTCAAAGTCTTTCGGGATATTATACCCTTTATCCTCCGCCCCGTGGACAATTCCCAATGCCATTTCATCAGATCCTGCAAAAATAGCTGTTGGACGCGGATCTGCCTCAAGCAGCTTTTCAAAGGCTTCTATACCTGAATCGTAAGTATAATCTCCTTCAACCACCAATTCATCGCGGAAGGCCACCTCAGCTTCTTCCAAAGCCCGCTTATAGCCTGCAAGCTTTTTTTCCTGATTAATCGGCTCGCGGAGAGGTCCCACCACGATAGCTGCATCTTTATGGCCTTTTTCAATAAATGACTTAGTCACATCAAATGCTGCCTGTTCATAATTAATATTTACAGATGGGATTTTGCCTGTTTCTTCAATAGAGCCAGCCAGTACGATCGGAACCGGTGACTTTTCAAACTCTTCAACATGCTCGGAGGTAATATTGCCGCCCATGAAGACTATTCCATCCACCTGTTTCCCGAGCATAGTATTGAGCAAGTGCAGTTCTTTTTCAATATTTTGGTCGGAGTTGCTGAGAATGATATTGTATTTATACATTGTCGCAATATCCTCTATGCCCCTTGCCAGTTCTGCAAAAAAGGTGCTGGAGATATCGGGAATGATTACACCGACTGTCGTCGTTTTTTTGCTTGCCAATCCTCTTGCAACCGCGTTGGGGCGGTACCCAAGCCGGTCAATTACTTCCATTACTTTTTTTCTTGTTGCAGGCTTAACATTCGGGTTGCCATTTACAACACGAGAAACCGTTGCCATTGATACATTCGCTTCTCTTGCTACATCGTATATTGTTACATTCATTACTTACACTCCTTCTTTAAATAGCGGTCGCTTCAATTACTTTATATTTTACAGCAACACGACGTAACCTACTCATTTTTTATCCTAATTTGTGAGTGGTTACACATGTACAATTATGTATTTAATCATACGACAGTCCAGGAATTGCCGCAATGTCAAGGCTTGTATTTTTGAAAAAAACTTAAATTTCCACTTTAAATGCAAAAAAAAGAGCCTCCTGCAACCAGCAGAAGGCTCTCCATATTTAGATGGCTACACTTTCAGCAATGCTGAAGATTGAAGTTCAGCCATAAATTGATCAAATTGATTCAAGTCCATTTGCTGCGCTGAATCTGATAGGGCAACGGCCGGGTCTGGATGAACTTCTGCCATTACACCATCTGCGCCGATTGCCAGCGCAGCTTTTGCTGCTGGAAGAAGCAAATCTCTGCGGCCTGTTGAATGCGTAACGTCAACCAGTACTGGCAAATGTGTTTCCTGCTTAAGAATAGGCACAGCCGAAATGTCCAATGTATTGCGTGTAGCACGTTCGTATGTGCGGATTCCTCGCTCACATAGGATAATCTGTCCATTCCCCTGGGACATGATATATTCCGCTGCATTGATGAATTCTTCAATTGTAGCTGCAATCCCGCGCTTTAAAAGAACTGGTTTGTTTACAGCCCCCGCTGCTTTTAATAGCTCGAAGTTTTGCATGTTTCTTGCCCCGATTTGAATGACATCAATATAATTTACAGCCGTTTCAATATCATTAGGGCTTACAATTTCAGAAATAACTGCCAGATCGTATTCATCTGCCACTCTTTTTAAGATTTTTAAACCTTCAAGGCCAAGACCCTGGAAATCATACGGTGATGTTCTTGGTTTATATGCGCCTCCGCGAAGGAGCTTAAGTCCTTTTGCTTTTACAGCTTCAGCAACAGTTGCCACCTGCTCATAAGATTCAACTGCGCAAGGGCCAAAAACAAGATGAGGATTGCCATCCCCTACTTTTTCACCCTTTAAGTCTACAATCGTATTTTCAGGCTTCTTTTTGCGTGAAACAAGAAGCGCCTTTCTATGATCATCTTTTTGAAGTTCAAGACCTGCTTTAAAAATTTCCTTGAACATATGCTCAATTGTTGAATTTTCAAAAGGACCGTCATTATGCTCTTTTATCAAGTCCAGCATCTTGCGTTCCCGGACAGGATCATAACGATAAACCCCTTGTGTTTCCTTTACTCTTCCGATTTCCTGAACAAGTTCTGCTCTTTCATTGATCAAAGATAAAAGCTGGAGATTCAGCTCATCCACTCGATCACGAAGTTTATCTAGCTCTTTATTGCTCATTTCCTGTCCCTTCCTTTCGAATCTGAATTTAAGCCGTGTTGGTTTCAGGATAATGCACAAAACGTGCATCTAAATGTGCACAGCGTTAAACATTTCCATCTTTCTCTTTTACGGCCTCTGGATATGTGATACATTTTTTATAATTAGGGTTATTATATATGAATTATTCAGACATGTCACGAAATATTTCTTTATTAATTAAACGCTTTTAAGTGATAAAGCGGCTTCAGGGCTTTATTTATGCATTTTATGACATTTACAAAGAAGGTGTACTGCTTTGGACGAACAAAAAAAGCTTTTTGCACTGGATATCGGCACCCGCACGGTGGTCGGAATTATTCTCGAAGAAAACGGCGGGCAATATCATGTGAAAGACATCGTGATTAAGGAGCATGCAGAAAGGGCCATGCTCGACGGACAGATCCATGATGTACTGGCTGTATCAAAAATTATAGCAGAAATCAGGGATGAACTAGAAGCAAAACACGGCCCATTAAAAAAGGTGTGCGTTGCAGCGGCAGGCAGGGCTTTAAAAACAGAAAGATCTGAAACAGTTATCTGTATTAAAGGAAAACCGATGATGCAAAAGCAGGATATACTTCACCTTGAATTAAGTGCAGTTCAGCAGGCACAGGCAATGGTTGCAGAAAAACATGAAACTGAGAAAAGCTATTATTACTATTGTGTTGGACATTCCGTTTTATACTATCGTCTTGATAAAGAAGAAATCGGCAGTCTAATTGATCAGCAGGGGGATGAAGCATCCGTTGAAATCATTGCTACGTTCCTGCCCAAGGTTGTAGTGGAGTCACTAATCTCAGCTCTACAAAGGGCTGGCCTGGAAATGGAAGCTTTGACACTTGAGCCAATCGCAGCTATTAATGTGCTGATTCCTCCTTCGATGAGAAGGCTGAATGTTGCTCTTGTTGATATCGGTGCCGGAACGTCCGATATTGCCATTACAGATATGGGCACAGTTACAGCTTACGGAATGGTGCCTGTAGCAGGAGATGAGATAACTGAAGCAATCAGTGACCAGTTTCTCCTGGACTTTCCTTTAGCCGAAAAGGCAAAGAGAGATTTGCATGTATCGGATACAATTACTGTCACGGATATTCTCGGCTTCCAGACAGAAGTCAGCAGGGAAGAGACAATTGAAAAAATTTCTCCTGCGCTAGAACGATTGACAAATTCCATCTGCGATGAAATTCTGCAGCTGAATAATAGGCCGCCCAAAGCCGTCATGCTGGTAGGGGGCGGGAGCTTAACACCTGGACTTCCTGAAAGAATAGCGCAAAGACTGGGCCTTCCAGCGAATAGAGTCGCAATAAGGGGAATTGACGCAATAAGCGGGCTGAATTTACCGGATTTTACATACAAAGGCCCTGAACTTGTCACCCCAATAGGAATAGCCATCGCTGCTAAAAAAGCCCCAGTCCAATATTGTACAGTTTACGTCAACGATCAGCCTGTCAGGCTATTCGAGGTCAAGAACCTGACAGTTGGGGATTGTCTCCTGGCAGCAGGCATTAAAATGAATAAGCTTTACGGTAAGCCCGGACTCGCCATGATAGTCAAACTAAACGGGCAAAGCGTTACGATTCCAGGAAGTCATGGAGAAGCTCCTGTCATCATACGCAACAGCCTTACAAGTGCTTTGGATGAAGAAATCAAATCAGGGGATATCATCACTGTTTCAAGAGGACGTGACGGATTGCCTGCTGAAGTCCGCATAAAAGATTTGATTGATGAAGTTCCTGAAAAGTCTATTACTATTAACGAAAAGCAGTACACAATCCACCCTGTTATTACCTGTAATGAAAAAGCTGCCTCGCTTGAACAGATCATTGCTGATCGGGATAAGGTAGAGTGCAGAATTCCGGAAACATTTGAAGAAGTCTTAAGAAACTTGAACCTAAACGATTTATTAAGCGAGCTTACGCCTTTTAGAATCAGCATTAATGAAAAAGAGACATTCCTCCCCCGCCATACCGGAAAGCTTTTTAAAAACGGCCTTGAGGCGAATTATCATAGCATAGTAGACGATGGTGATAATCTCCGAATTGAAAAAAGAGGCACACTATCAGTAAAGGAATTAGCAGATATAAAGCAGCTGGTACTACAGCAGAGGATCCCGGTCATGTTTAACGGTAAGAAATTAGAGCTTTCCAGAGGGATACTTGAATTTCAGAGGGAAGGAGCTGTCCTCAATGAAGATGATGCGATTCATGCTGGAGATGCGATAACACTCGTGAAAAAACCAATGTCTCCTTTTATTTTTCAGGATATCTTCAGCCATGTTAGTGTAGATATGCCTGCAGCATCTTCCGGAAGCTTCGTTCTCTTGAAAAATGGGGAAAAGGCATCTTTTCATGAACCTATAGAGCCTGGTGATCATCTCAAAATCGTGTGGCCTGCCATAAATAATAAAAATTCAAATGTGAAGTATATATAAGAAAAGCGGGGGCAGCTGCTAGTGTTAGACAGTTATCGACGTTTAATAAATATATATTTTCTTGTTTGATAGCAAAAACCCATCCGATTGGATGGGTTTTATCTGTTTTCCTTCACAGCATTCACCAGGGAATCATATGTAATCTTCCAATGTGATGCATGCCAGGCAACATCTCCATTATTAAATAGAATGGCCTGAGGAGACTCATGTTTGATATGAAAAGCTTCTGCAATGTGATTTGACAAGGGACGATCATCCTGAACAACTAAGTAATAAGCATTTACATCTTGATGCTCTTTTACAAAGCTTTCATATTCTTCAAACGCTGCGCCGCTCACCGGACAAGTGGAACTGTGTTTTAAAACCAGCAGCTGCTCTCCTGATTCTACTGCTTGATCAAATGATTCATGGCTATCAAATTTTTTCATTTTCTTACCTCCCCAACTAAGCCAGGCAAAGCCTCGCTCTTTAAATTAAATAACGGTGAAGTAATCGTACCACTTCACCGTTGCTTAAACAAATAAAATTAATTATACTTTTGCTCGGTTTCGTCAAAAGCTTTTTTCGTCTCTTCCAGCTTCATTTGGATTTCTGCATCATTTACTGGAGCGTTCCCTTCTGCCTGGAATATCTCGTTATTGATGGCCTCTCCATTTTCTTCGGATGTCCCGTTTGCACCAGCTTGTCCATTTTGAGCTTCTTTCAAGCTTTTTACTTTATTAACGAGTTCATTGGATTGCTTTGTCACCGTTTGAGTCAGCACATTTGTTTTTTCTTTTGCAGCATTAGCCAGTTCGGTACCTTTTGTCATAGCTGTTTCACGGTACTGTCCTGACTTCTCTTTTAATAGGGCAGCCTTTTCGCTTAAATCACTCTGAAGCTCTTTGCCTGATTTAGGAGCCAGGAACAGAGCGGTTGCTGCGCCAACCATGCCTCCGATTAAGGCACCAATCATGAAATCTTTCGTATTGATATTTTCATCTGTTTTGGCCTGATTTGAATCAAATTGAGTGCGGTCTTGACTATTCATTCTCCTTTTTCCTCCTTTAAATCTAGTATCTTGCTCTTTCTCTCTGGCGTTCAGGCGGAAGCATCTGTTTCTCGCTGACGTTGTACTGATAAGGGTCTTCTTTTCTCATTTTCCATTTATCCTTGATTTCAAGGAGAACATTGCTCCACTGTACCACCTGTGAGATTTTATCTTTATTCTGTTCAAGCTGTGTGTTTACAGAAGATGTGATTTTCTGAATGGATCCATTAAATTTGCGGACAGAGTCACCAACTTCTTTTACCGCAGTCACGACACTGTTCAGGTTTTCAGATTTCTGCTGAATATCTGTAGCCAGTGAATTGGTTTTATGCAGCAGGACAGTGGTTTCCTTCGTGACACCATCTAGTTGCCTTTCAAGGCCTGCCAATGTGTTTGATACGTTATCTAATGTCCCTTGTAAGGATTTTAACGTTTTCGCCAGATATATGACCAAAACAAGAAATGCTATAGCAATTACTGCTACACTTAAGTATAAAATAATTTCCAATTCTTACACCTCCGGTTGTCTGTATACTATCTTTTTACCCAGATGCACTGCCTCTAAACCAGGAGTACATTAATAGATTCCACTTGTGAAGTCGAAATTCCTTCTCTAACAGGTATTTTCATCAGTTAAAGTAAATTTTAGCACAACTGGAAAAGGTTAAACAAAACCTATCATTTCGGGTACAATAATAGTTGTCGGAAAATAAAATTTACTGGAGGTATTTATCCATGAAAGATCCCCGTATTGCAAAACTGGCAAAAAATTTGATTAACTATTCAGTCAGACTCCAGAAAGGAGAGAAGGTCCTTATTGAAAATTTCGGACTGCAGAAGGAATTAGTGACCGCGCTGGTTAAGGAAGCATATGCAGCTGGAGGATACCCTTTTGTTTCCTTAAAGGATCATCAGGTTGATCGCTCCCTGCTTTTAGGGGCACAGGAAGAGCAATTCAATTTGATGGCTGAGTTTGAAGCAAATGTTATGAGCAAAATGGATGCATACATAGGACTGCGCTCCGGAGACAACATCAACGAGCAGGCTGATGTGCCGGATGATAAAATGAAAATCCATGGATCAACCATCGGACAAAGAGTGCATAGAGAAATCCGCGTGCCAAAAACGAAATGGGTGGTTTTGCGTTACCCTAATGCTTCCATGGCCCAGCTGGCTAAAATGAGTACAGAAGCATTTGAAGATTTCTATTTTGATGTCTGCAATTTGGATTACGGCAAAATGGACAAAGCAATGGACAGCCTTGTGGAATTAATGAATAAAACCGATAAAGTCAGAATAACTGGCCCTGGAACAGATCTATCCTTCTCGATTAAGGATATTCCGGCAATAAAATGCTCAGGTCAAATGAATATCCCTGATGGAGAGGTCTATACTGCCCCTGTACGTGAGTCTGTCAACGGCGTCATCACCTATAACACTCCATCTCCATACCATGGTTTTACATTTGAAAATGTAAAACTGACATTTAAAGACGGGAAAATTGTTGAAGCGGAAGCCAATGATAGCGAACGCATCAATAAAATCTTTGATACTGATGAGGGTGCGCGCTATATTGGTGAATTCGCTATCGGGGTTAACCCATACATTCTTCATCCAATGCAGGATATTCTGTTCGATGAAAAAATAGACGGAAGCTTCCACTTCACACCTGGACAGTGCTATGACGAAGCTTATAATGGCAATAAATCCAATATTCATTGGGATATGGTCAACATCCAGCGCCCTGACTATGGCGGCGGTGAAATCTACTTTGATGAGGTATTAATCCGTAAAGACGGGCGATTTGTCATTAGTGAACTTGAAGCATTAAATCCGGAAAATTTAAAGTAATAAAAAAGCTCCAGGCGCCTGGAGCTAAAAAGTTATCAACATTTAAAGTCATAAAGAAAAAGATGCTTCCTTAGCGAAGCATCCTTCTTATGATTTATATTTGGTTTTCGTATGCCTGCTGGAATTTTTGGATATCCCCGGCACCCATAAACATAATTACGCTATCTTCATGATTCCTTAGTACAGCCGTTTCTTCTTCATTTAGAATTTGTGCATTGGGAATTTTGGCCTTTAAGTCATCAATCGTGAGTTTTCCATGGTTTTCACGGGCAGAGCCAAAGATTTCGCAAAGATATACTTTGTCAGCCAAATTAAGGCTTGATGCAAAATCATCAAGAAAGGCCTGAGTCCTCGTAAATGTATGCGGCTGGAAAACTGCAACCACATCCTTTTCAGGATACTTTTGTCTGGCAGCTTCTACAGTCGCCTTAATTTCTGTCGGATGGTGGGCATAGTCATCAATAATTACCTGAGAGCCCACTTTCTTCTCGGAAAATCTTCTTTTCACTCCTTCAAAGGAAAGAAGCTGTTCCTGGACAATCTTTGCATCGATCTCTTCATAATGACATAGAGCGATAACAGCTAAGGAGTTCAAGACGTTATGATCTCCATACGCTGGAATAGAGAAAGTCTCAAAGAAGGTGTTCCGGACAAATACATCAAATGTTGTTCCTTCTGTAGTTTTAACTACATTGCGTGCCTGAAAATCATTATCTTCTCCAAAACCATAGAATACCACGGGCACTTTTGCCTGGATTTTTTGCAGCTGCTCGTCATCACCGCATGCGAAAATCCCCTTATTCACTTGCCATGACATTTCCTGAAAAGCAGAAAACACATCTTCAATGTTGGCAAAGTAATCAGGGTGGTCAAAATCAATATTCGTCATTATTGCATAATCAGGATAGTAAGAAAGGAAGTGCCTTCTGTATTCACAAGCTTCGAAAACAAAATATTCAGCTTCCTTGTCCCCTTTGCCCGTACCGTCTCCAATAAGGAATGAAGTTGGTTTTGCGCCTCGCATTACGTGCGCAAGCAAGCCTGTAGTGGATGTTTTCCCATGAGCTCCCGTCACAGCGATGCTCGTAAAATTCTTCATGAAATCACCTAAAAATCGATGATAACGCACAACAGGCAAGCCAAGCTTCATTGCTTCCTCAATCTCTTCATGCGTGTCCGGATATGCATTCCCGGCGATTACCGTCATGCCCGGCTGTATGTTTTCCTTTTGAAAGGGAAGGATCTTTATTCCGGATTTCTCAAGTGCCACCTGAGTAAAAAAGTGTTTCTCAAAATCGGAGCCTTGAACCTGATAATTCATATCATGCAGAACTTGTGCCAATGCACTCATTCCAGACCCCTTAATACCTACGAAATGGTAAATAGTCATATAAAGAACCTCCAACCATCGTATATCTGTAAAACAGTATATGACATATATCTAGTTTTGCGCATATCCCCTTAGAAGACATGCTTCCATGACTGTGCTGCTAAGCTTTTCCGCTGTCATTTTTATTTACTTACACTTTAATGTATTGAATCATTATATCATTAATCGATTCTAAAAACTATGTAACGTATTGCCAGCTATTTATACCCCAGAAATAAAAAATAAAACATTAGATTTCAGGAAAGCTCTCCATGTAAGGTCAGGAACCTTTAATTTTGCCTTCGAAAAGGCCTTCGTTAAACGGTGAACTCCTTCATCCTTTTGAATAGAGATAAATGGTCCAATAGGAAAATCATACATCTGGATTGGTATTCTTCTAATAAAATACCACCCTATTGACAGTTCCGGCCGAAACACCCCGTGCTGACTTAAGAGAAAAGAAGTGCTATCTTCCACACCTGAGGCGGAGATTTTCTTTTGACTTACATCTAAAATCCGGATGGGTTCCATGACTGATGTTAAAAAGAGAGCCCCCTGAATGAGATCTGACTCTGAAAGCTGCCTGGCATTGTTCTTTAAGAACAGACTGAACATAGTAGAGCCTTGAATGGTTTTATAATCAAAGAGAAACCAATCCTGAAAAACTTCCTGCTGAATAGGCGAAAAAGCCGTCTCAGAAGCAAGACCGAGCGTTTTCCGAAATAAATGCTTTGCCCGGACTTTCTCTCTGATATTAGCCGTTCGTTCTGTATAATCCTTGCTTAATGTGTATAAACGCAGAGCATTATTCTCTCCCTGGAGCTGTTTAGCTTTACGGAAAGATTGTAAATCCAGAATTGAGCTGTCCATATCCATTTAGGATGCTCCTTACTTTCTTGTAAATAGCGTTCAGTTATTCAACCTTTTCAAGGCGGGGGTTTGGACGATAACGGCGTCCTGCCTTAGCTGCATGCTTACCGTCAATCATTACATTGTCTCCAGTGAACCCTGTGGTGATCTTCAGCAGGCTGCTTCCAATTCCATAGGTATCAACCGGAACACCCTGTTCTTCAAATTCACGGATTCGGGATTCAGTAAAACCGCCGCTCACCACAATCTTCACATGTTGGAAACCTTCATCATCCAGCGCTTTTCTTAAAGCGAAAATCAGTTCTGCATTGACTCCGCGCGGGTCAAACGTTCCCAGCAAATGCTGATTTCTTAAGAAATATTGATCAATCATTGTTCTTGATGTATCAACCCGGACACCTTTAAGCTCTTTGCCAAAGGCTCTTGCCACTTTCAGGGAATCGGTGATGGCATCATTGTTGTAGTCTACCAGAGCAACTAAATCGTCTTCAGGAAACGTCTCCTGATAAGCCTTAGTAGATGCAACGATATCTCCCTCGAACATTTGGATCAAAGCATGCGGCATTGTTCCCATTCCTTTTTTGCCCCACCATTCATTCATCGCATGCGTGGCCTGGGCTGTTGCCCCCCCAATAAAGGCTGCATAGCCATCTCCTGCCTGGGTGATATAATGATCATCCCGGTCCCCCATGAAGATGACCTGCTTTTGAACACCAGAAACACCTGCTGCTTTTACCACATTATAGACATTCGTGGCAACTGAAGTTCTTCTGGCCAATATGCCGTCAATTATTCCTTCAAGATATCCGAAATCCTGATATCTTCCTGTAATGGTTAAAACTGTTTCAAAGGGTGAAATCTTATCACCGTCTTTTAATGAATAAATTTCCAGATCATCCGGGCGGTCTGCAAATGTTTTTAGCAGCGCAATGACTTCATCCGTACCGCATAGAACGGCATGATTCTTTTGGAAAAACTGCATGGTTACGATTTTATCTTCGTGATATTTCTTAACAATTTCTCTTGTTTTAAGGAAGTAAACCGCTGAAAACCAGCCATCTCTTACACGTTCATCGAATTTAAAAGTCTGGTTTGTCAGACGTTTGATTTCTCCTTTAACCTTCATTTCAATTTCCTTCATCCCTAAAGCTCCTTAGAAACATTAAAGAAAGCAGAAGCGCCTGCTGACTTGGTTTGCAAGGAGCAGGCCTCTATGCCGGCAGCCCGCCAGCTTTAGAATGCTTTCTTCGTTTATCGTAGTTGTTTATTCATATTATTTTAAACATGCAAGTAAAGAATACCATGGATTAATTTAATGTACTAGTCTCTTGTATGGATTCAAGATCAGCTTCTGTAATGAGGACATCCCTTGGCTTGCTGCCTCTATTTTCAGAAATGAACCCTTGTTTTTCCATCATATCAATCAGCCTGGCTGCCCTATTATATCCTATTTTAAATCTTCTTTGCAGGCTTGAAGTGGAAGCCGCTCCCTGATCAACAACAAACTCGCATGCTTCAAAAAACAATTCATCCTCTTCTTCTATTGCATGAGCTTTTTTCAGAAGTTCTTCCTGCTCAAATAAGTAGTCAGGATCGCGTTCCCTCCGTACATGGGCTACCACATCATCAATTTCTTTATCTGAAACAAATGTACCCTGCAGCCTCACTGGCTTTGAGGATCCGTTTTCAAGGAAAAGCATATCTCCCCGTCCAAGCAGTTTTTCAGCTCCGCTTATATCAATGATTGTTCTTGAATCGATTTGAGATGACACAGAGAATGCAATTCTTGTAGGCACATTCGCCTTGATTAAGCCGGTAATAACATCCACGGAAGGACGCTGGGTTGCAATAATCAGATGAATTCCGCATGCACGGGCTTTTTGTGCAATCCGGCAAATGGCTTCTTCCACATCGGCTGGCGACATCATCATTAAGTCTGCCAGCTCATCAATCACAATGACCATAAATGGCAGCTTCTCTGAATATTGCTGATGCTCCTCTGCCAGCTCATTAAAACGGTTTATATCCCTCACACCTGCATGGGCAAACAATTCATATCTGCGTTCCATCTCCTCGACAGCCCACTTCAAGGCTGCCGTTGCCGCTTTTACATCGGTAATAACCGGGCTGACCAAATGTGGAATTCGATTATATGGTGCAAGTTCGACCATTTTTGGGTCGATCAGAAGAAGCTTCAATTCATCGGGACTCGCCTTATACAGCAGGCTTACCAGGATCGTGTTAATACAGACGCTCTTCCCTGATCCCGTTGCACCGGCAATCAAACCATGCGGCATTTTCCGTAAATCCGTCACAATCGGCTTCCCAGAGATATCAAGCCCCAGCACAGCCGTTAATGGGGATTGGCCAGTCTGGAACTCCGGGGTGCTGATGATCTCACTGATAAGTACCGGACGGCTGCTCTGGTTCGGAACCTCAATGCCGATTGTATGCTTTCCTGGTATCGGCGCTTCGATCCGAATATCCCTTGCTGCCAGACTCAGCTTTATATCATCTGAGAGGTTCGTGATTTTATTCACCTTGACACCTGGTTCGGGCTGTACTTCAAACCTTGTTACAGAAGGTCCTTGCGTAACATTAACCACCCTCGCCCTGACATTGAAATTTTGCAGTGTAGAATTTAACATCTGTTCCTGTTCGTAAAGCCAATCGGAAGCTTCCTCCATGATTACTGGCGGTGTCAGCAATGTCTGGGAAGGAAATTGGTAATAAAAAATTTCTTCGTCCCCCTGATATGTCTGTTCATCCTCAAATCGGTCCATTTCCGATGCAGGCGGTGTCTGCTCTGCATGTTCTTCCATAGGCAAATGGTTCACCGGTGGATGATTCTCGATCTTTTCTGCAGCAGCAGCAGACTGCTGGATATTTTCTGACGGAAACATAGCGATATTATTTTTTTTTTCATCTGACGGTCTTGCCATCTTATCCTGCTGATTCAGTTTTTTTCTGTCATTATTCAGCATGATGACATTAAATGGAATTGATCCTCTTGATGAAGGCTTCTTCCCTTCCTGGGCATCTTCTTCCTGCTGTGGGGTTGACGCAGCAGATTCTGTTTTTGTTTCTAAGTATTCATTTGCACCTGCAGTCTCATTTTGCTCTGCATTCTCAGCCCTGTTTATATCAGAAATCAGTTCAGCCTGAGTAGAGAACGAGCCTGTTAATTCCCCGCTATCTTCATGATCAGAACTTAATTCAGCTTTATTAGACATCTCCATTCCTTCTGCTTGTGAGTTTCCCTCTTTTAAGTTTATATGGATAAACTCTTCCGAGTCACTTTTAGCAACAATCCCTAAATCGTGATGAAATTCATTCTTTTCTTCATCCTCTTCAGCTTCAATCTCAAGGATATCATGAGATCTTAATTCGCTCTGCTCTGAGAGTTCTGCTGTGTATTCTTCTTTTTCTTCCTCGTGCAGAGCCTCTTCAATCAAGTTTGCGAGCGATCTGCTGATTTCCGATTTTTTTTTAAGACCGATGCGATCCTCACTATTTGGAGATTCACCGTCAGGCTTGGAAGATCCAAGCTGCCTGCCAGGTTCCTTATGATCTTGCCAGGCAGTATGTGTTTCTTCATGCCGCAATGTTTCTTGGTTATTTTCAGGTACTTCAAACATTAATTCAGACGCTTCACCTATTTTGTATCTTTTGGCTGCTGGTTCCTCTGTTTCCAATGCAGAAGCCTGTGCCTGTAAAGCTTTCAGTTTATCGGAAATGACAGTTTCTCTTTCTTCATCCGAAACAGCTTCGGTTACATTCGGCCGATTAGGGGGGGTCTGCTGAATTTTGCGCATAACCTCATCGTATGTAAGTTCCCTGCGGTTTTCCTGTTCCCCGTTATCAGATTTATCTTGCTGGGCATTTGGCCTTGGCCTTTTAAATCCATATATCGGCGATGGAATTTCTGTTGGCTGAAAAGGTCTTTTCTTGCTGGCAGCCTCTCTTTCATTACGGGTCAGAATTTTTTCTTCACTGGCAGGTGGTGGCGCAGACTTTCTTTGCCGCTCCCTATCTGCGGAACGAGGCGTCCTTTTTTCATGGATTGGAGTATCCGCCGGCTTTTTCTGCCATTCCGTTTCTCCTGCCCTTGACTTCCGTTTTTCAGTTTTATTTACAGGCTTCCCACGATTATGATCCTGTCTATTATGATCCTGTCTTTGCTGCCTCTTATTCTCCCGTTCTGCTTCATGGTCAGGTATGACCGGAAAACGGAATTGGCCTTTGGGGTATTGATAGACTACTTTAGCATCTATGTCTCTCGAACTTTCTTTTGTTTTTTTTGCAGGCGGCTGCTTCTCATAGTTATGCTCATCTGCATGTTCTTCCATTTCCTCATATTCTTCCTCATCACTTTTAAACATATGGAATAGCTTTTTAATCCAGCTCATTTATATCAACTCTTTCTATTAAAAACTTTGTTAGACTTTCTATATTATTTTAGCAGTTATTCACAGATTTTGAATAAGAAATCCGAGAATGAGTCCTTATAAAGACAGAATGGGTAAATTTACAAACAAACTAAAGGCTGCAGGCATACTTTCGACTCAGGCGGGTGATTAAAGGTTCATAAGTAGTGGTATCTGTCTTTTTACCCGGAACTGCTTAACTTTCATTTAAAATAACGGATCTATATATCATTCGGTAATGGTTCATCTCACCTGGGGGTTTATCGCCTTGTTTTCAGGAAGAATCAGTGTTAAACAAAAAAAGGACCACATTGCTGTGACCCTTAAAACCTACTTTTTTTTATTCTTACCCAAAATAAATATTGGTTCAAACTCTCCATTCTCATATAAGAATGACAGGGAAGTAATGGGCACTCTGCCGCTCGCAAAGAAACTCATAGTCATCTGGGCGAGAACGTCATAGCCTGTTTCATTTTTTATATCAGCAATAATCAATACGTCCTGATGCGGAACGGCAACGGCCATGGATCCTTCTACTTTCCTGCCCATTTCTTTAATAAAGGAATCATTCAGGATTCTGCTTGCATCATATCCATCATTTTTGTTTAAGAAATAGAAAGTGTTGCCTGCAACAGTATCCGATTTCATATCTGTCGACAGGGATCTTACGTTGAAAAGAGCCGTTTCTCTAATTCTTTCGGGATCCCAGCTCTCTTTTTCCATTAGCTTTGCATCAATGAGGCGATACGTATTTCCAAGATCGAGCGCATAGTAAATTCGTGTTTCAGCCGTATGTTCATCTGTCAAAAAAGGAATACCTTCCTGTGACTCGCCTGGAAAAGAAGTTGATCGGATGACTGGAAAAATATTTTTTTCATGTCCCGACAAATGGGCATCCTCCACCATTGCCTCCAGGCCTTCTTCCACATAATAAACGACTTCTTCAATCGCTTTTTCCTTTTTCTCCTGCCATTTAGCAATAATGCCCGGAAGAGAGATGGTAATTCCTTTTCCAGTGTCCTTATTTTCGATTCTGAACTGATCTTTTTCCCTGTCAAAAGAGAAAGTCCGGTTCTCTTTTGCTAAGCGCTGCTCCAATTCATTTTTCATCTTTTTACTATCCATTTTCATATATAAGCCCCTCCTTATGGGGATTGATTTCCGACTATCATTCTACACTAATAAACCCTCCTGCTCAAAAGAGATGCAGGAGGGCCTAAAAACGGAAGCGCCTTGCCAGCCCCCGACGCCTCGAGAGGGCAGGCTGCTTGCGCTAGACATTTATCAAAGTAAAATTTGAACACTAAATGTACACAGGCTTATTGTTCAAGAGTTTGAATAAAGTTTTCAATTTCTTCCTGGGTTTTACGGTCTTTGCTGACAAAGCGGCCAAGTTCCTGGCCATCCCTGTATCCGATGAAGCTTGGGATCCCAAAGACATCAAGCTCAATGCAAAGATCAATGAATTGATCGCGATCTACATAAATAAAAGTGTATTCACTATATTTTGCTTCTATTTCAGGCAATATCGGTTCAATAACCCGGCAATCCGGACACCAGTCAGCTGAAAACATGAAAATATGCTTCCCATTGCTGCGCATCTCGTTAAATTGTTCTGCCGATTCCAGTTTTTTCATTTTTTTTCGCCCCCTGTGCTGATATGCATGTCTCCATATTGGATCCAGCCTTTCTTCCTCATATACTCAGATAATAACAGGCTGATAAGAGCCGGTCCAATAAAATGCAATATAATGACCTTCATCCAAATTTCTGAACCAAAGCCCATCGTTGTAAAAGTCATTATCTGTCCAACCAGCCCGCTTGTTCCCATGCCTGCTCCTGCAGCATTGTTCTCCATTAGCCAGACGGTCGTGCCAAAGGGTGCCAGGAACGCACCTGCAAGGGTAGGTGGAATAAGAATACGCGGATTTTTAATAATGTTGGCTACCTGCAGCATGGATGTTCCTATTCCAATCGCTACTAAACCGCCCATTTTATTTTCCCTGAAGCTGCTCACTGCGAAGCCGACCATTTGTGCTGCACAGCCAATAGTGGCAGCTCCTGCTGCAACTCCGTGCAGATCAAGCATAAGCGCAATGGCGGCTGAAGAAATGGGTGCCGTCAAGGCAAGCCCCATTAATACCGCCACAATGATGCCCATGATGATTGGCCTTTGCTCTGTTCCCCACATGATCAGGCTGCCAAAGCTCTTCATTCCATAATCGATCCCGGGGCCAATTAATGTTGAAACCATATAACCAGCCACAATGGTAACAAGCGGTGTTACAATGATATCAACCTTTGTTTCCTTACTGACAAGTTTTCCAAGCTCTGTGGAAATAAGAGCTGCAGCGAAGCTCCCTGCTGGACCGCCAAGAGCCGCGCCGGCAGCCCCGCTGGCAATGGCTGAAAAGATAACAAGCGGTGGAGCATTAAGTCCGTATGCAACTGCAACACCTATTGCAGGCCCCATCAGACCCATAGCCAGAGTGCCCATATCCTCCAGGTATTTGAAATCAGTCTGTTCGCCGACTGTCTTAATAATAAGCCCAATGATCAGCGAAGCGAACAATCCAAGCGCCATGCTGCTCAGTGCATCTATAAAATATACTTTAGGTGAAAGGGTTACCCCTTTTCTATTCAGAAAGGCTCTCATTATTTTCCCCCTATTTAAAAGTTCTGCAACTATAAGATAACACATGTAAAGACACTTGTAATATAAAATCTTTTGTATTCTTATTGTTCTTTATAATAGGGGTTTTCTATCATAATTTATTAAAAATAAATTCTTAAAAAAAAGCAAAACAAAAACGAAGGACATCGCCCTTCGCTTTAATTCTTCACCTGGACAGAATTAGCTATCTCCATCATTGCAGCGGCCTCAGAGGATAAATTTCTGGTCGCAGCCTGCGTAGATAATTTTACTCCGCCAATCCCGACTACCAATTCGTGTTCGTCTTTTTTCCCTCTGTTGATTAACAGGAAGCCATTATGTCCATCTTTTGTAAACGTCTCTTTAACTTCATATTTATCTTTTTGCTTTAGGGTAGCATCATAAACAACCTTGCTGTCCGGGCCTTCATGCTGGTTGTAAAAAAGGATATACCTTTTGGAGCCATTTTTTAAAATGATGTTATTTGGACTTTCCTCTTCTACTTCGTAGCCGAAAGGCAAATAATATTCTATATCTTCAAACTCATGATTTGTCTTTTCAGGTGATAGGTTGAATGCTTCCTCTGCAGCATTCTTTGCGGCAGTTTGCTCTTCTTCCAACGATGCTGAACAGGCACTGACCAGTATAAATGAAATAAATAAGAGCAAGGCTGCGGTGAATCTTTTATGCATTCTAAAGTCCCCTCCTTGCATGGAATCTCATATCCTTCCCTATCATACATTTCTTCTTAATAGTCTGACAACCCTTCATATAAGGATTGAGGGCCTTTTCACTGCGTTACTTCTTAGAAGAAATGTTAAAATATAAGAATATTGCATAAAGGAGGAAAAAGAATGGAAATAACCGTCTACTTAGCAGGTGAAATACATTCCAATTGGCGCAATGAATTAAAGGAGAAAGCTAAATCACTTCAGCTGCCTGTTCATTTTACAGGTCCTATGGAAAACCATGACCGTTCTGACATGATCGGAGAGGAAATTCTCGGGAAGCAGCCGGATGCAATCTTCCGTGATGAAGCCGCTTCAAGCATCAATAACTTAAGAACACAGCTTCTTATGCAAAAATCGGATCTCGTGATTGCTTTGTTTGGTGAAAAATATAAGCAATGGAACACAGCCATGGACGCAAGTGCTGCTGCGGCACTTGGAAAACCGCTGATCCTCATCCGTCCCAATGAGCTGCATCACCCTTTAAAGGAGCTTTCAAGTAAAGCCAATGTTACTGTTGAAACGGTCAACCAGGCCTTGAAAGTTTTGTCGTACATCTTCGAAACCGAATAGAAAAAGGGGTTAGCACCAAGCTAGCCCTTTTTTCTATATTCATATTGCCCAAGAAGAAGCTTCATGACATGCGAGAACATGTCAGCACGATTAATCTGCCCATTTGTAAAAATCCCAACAGCTCCTTCATTTTTGCGGATATTTTCTTTTTTTGCGTAATCATCCATTACAGGGCCAAGTTCTTCGCCAGCCAAAAGCCGGACTGCAACCCCATCTGGAAGGGGAATCCTGGCTCCGCCAGCAATAATCGGAGGCTGCCCTTTTTCCGCAAGAGCCCCCCAATTACAGAGAAATAGCCCGTGCTCTGTTTTCTGCACACCGCCCTCGAGGCCAATGCCAATTTGTCCGCCGGATGCTTGGAGTGCTCCATATGCTCTATTGATGGCCCCTTTTATGGTTTCTTCATCCGAGAATGGCTGGTCGTTCACTCCTGAGGGCACATCTTCGGACATAATAACAGCTTCATAATGGCTAAAAGCAGTTTTTACTGCCAAAATCTTTGCGGGATTTTTTGAACCAATGATGACTTTCATGTGTACTCCTTTCATATTACAGGAAAAAGAGACAGCACCTGCTGTCTCATCTGCTTAACTGTTTTGACGGATGGTTTCTACTGTTGAACGGTCACAAGCTTTTACTAATTTAACAAGCAATTCTTTTGCCGCTGCATAATCATCGACATGCACAATGGATGCATGTGTGTGAATATAACGGGAGCAAATGCCGATTACTGCACTTGGAACACCTTCATTGGATATGTGAACTTTACCTGCATCTGTTCCGCCTTGCGAGACGAAATACTGATATGGAATGTTGTTCGTTTCAGCTGTATCCAGAACAAACTCCCTCATGCCGCGGTGCGTTACCATTGAACGGTCCAGTATGCGCAGAAGAGCTCCTTTTCCTAAATGGCCGAACTCGTTTTTATCCCCGGTCATATCGTTGGCAGGGCTTGCATCCAACGCAAAGAAAATGTCAGGATTGATCATATTCGCTGCTGTCTGTGCACCTCTTAAGCCAACTTCTTCCTGAACTGTTGCTCCGGAATAGAGAATATTGGGAAGTGCTTCACTCTGGACTTCTTCTAAAAGTTCCACCGCCAAACCGCAGCCATAACGGTTATCCCATGCTTTCGCCAGGATTTTCTTTGCATTTGCCATTGGTGTAAATGGACAAATCGGGAGAATTTGCTGTCCTGGCTTAATGCCTATTCTTTTCGCATCTTCACGGTCATCTGCACCAATGTCAATCAGCATATTCTTTATTTCCATCGGCTTGCTGCGCTTTGCTTCGTCTAAAAGATGCGGAGGAATTGAACCGATAACTCCTGTCACCGGTCCATTATCTGTAATAATTTGGACTCTTTGTGCAAGCAAAACCTGGCTCCACCAGCCTCCCAGTGTCTGAAAACGGATCATTCCATTATCTGTTATGGAAGTGACCATGAAACCAACTTCATCCATATGGCCTGCCACCATGACAGTCGGGCCGCTTTGATCGCCTCTTTTCACGCCGAAGATGCCTCCAAGCTTATCCTGAACGACTTCTTCTGTATACTGGCTGATCTGTTCGCGCATGAATTTCCGTACTAAATGCTCGTTTCCAGGCGCCCCTGGCAACTCTGTCAATGTTTTAAAAAGCTGCAATGTTTTTTCGTTCATTATTATTCTCCTTTATCACTTTGCGAATTGGCTATGCAGATATGTATAATTTCATTTTACAGAACTTTCATACGTCTTTCCACCATTTCAGGCAGGAAACTTCGGTTGGCGAAATTTAAGCTGTGTATTATTTATTTTAGTTCATGCCTATTTTTGATAAGATAGAATTGGAAAACAGAAAAATTTGTAAAAATGAACTGCTTATATCATCAGCCTGGGAGGTGCAATTATGAATTGGAAGTCATTTATGTTAGGTGTTGGGGTTGGTTTGGCGAGCGGGTACGCAGCTAGGGAATTGCTGTCGCAGAAAACTGCTGTTTCCCCTGAGAAAGCTTTGGCAAATGCAAAGGATGCATTTAAACAGGAAGGGCCGATAAGCGGATCATGGATTCATATGAAAGCTGAACCTTATGAAAAAGGTCATTTAAAATATCAGGTTTATAAGGGCGGCATTTCGAGGTTTTCGGGTGAAGAAGCCGAGCAGTATGAATTCATTGCCGACGCAGAGACTGGAACCATTTTGGACGTTTTTCCACTGCATTGAGAAAAGCACAAATGCCTTGCCCAAGAAGGAATGCAGACTAAGAACGCCACGTCCTCCCAAAAGCTACCACCGCTCTGTCGTGCGATGTTTATGCTGTCGAAGCCTTCCTTGTCCTGCGGGCCTCAGGCATAAGACATTTCCTGAAAGAAGGTGGTTTTCTCCTTCTGAAAGGAAACAGCTTATGTCCCCGAGTCCCTAGGAGCCGTAACTAGACAAGCTTGTGACCTCGAGGGGGCAGGCCAGTTATAGACGTTTAAAGAGTATTAAAAAATCCCCGGATGGGGATTTTTTAACTTTGCTTCTTTTCCACCTTCTCAGCAATATTTCCTGATTCATCCCATTTGACTGCCCGGTAAAAAGCATCATGATAAAAAGTAAACCATGCATTTCTTTCCAGCCCGTATTCCATCCATTTTTCCTTGGCACTTATGGAATCCATCGGATAGTCATCGTAAGCGAGAACCCAAAGTACATTCGCATGGGCATGAGTTGGCATGATATCAGCCATATGAATGACGGTCTCATCCTCATCTTCTATAACAAGTATAGAATGGCCATCACTATGGCCGCCTGTATGCACCATTTTAATAGGGCCGAGCGTCCACTCTCCTGCAAAGACATCCACCTGATCCTGAATGGACTCCCAGTTTTCTTTCCAATATGTATTCCTTGAACGGATATTAGGATTTCTCATTTCTTCCCATTCCACTTGTGATGCAATGATTCTTGCATTTGGAAATATAGAAGAAAATTTTCCTTCTTCCGGTTTTGTCAGTCCGCAGGCATGATCAAAATGAAGATGCGTCATAAGGATATAATCGATGTCCTTTGGTGACAGGCCGTGCTTGGCTAAATCCTGTTCAACAAAAGACTCTTCAAGCGCTCCGAAATTCCTCTTCTGTTTATCACTCAGCTTCCCGTTTCCAAGACCCGATTCGACTAGAATATTTTTACCGTCAAACTGAATAAGGATGGGATCTGTTCTCAGTTCGATCTGATTATTTTCATTGCAGGGATATCTTTTAGACCATAAAGGCTTAGGAACTACCCCAAACATGGCTCCGCCATCAAGATGTGTGACACCGCCGCGAAGCCAGTACAGCTTTACGTTCTTTAACTCCAATGCTTCCATCATTATCTCCTCCATTTGAGTTTTTCTGAGCAAGCGCTCGCATTCCCCTTATCTCATATTAACATTTAAGCGCTTACTTGTAGAAATATTTAAATTATTCCACACGAATGCAAACAGTCAAATATAGCAATATCCAAAAAAAGCCTATCCATCCGGATAGACTAGCTTATCTGTATTGAACTTCACACCGGAATATACGGCTTCCCCTTGAAGAAAACTTCTCTTCATATTCGGTCATGATGTTTCCTTCATAATCGCTATTGTGAAGGTCCAGGCTGACAAATGTCAGAAGCATGCCGTACTCGGAGAAACTCATAAGAGATGATTCAAATAATCCCTGGTTATCAGTCTTAAAGTGTATTTCTCCTTTATCCCCAAGGATATTTTCATAAATCTCCAGGAAACTTTTATAAGTCAGCCTGCGTTTTGCATGGCGTTTCTTTGGCCATGGATCTGAAAAGTTAAGGTAGACACGATCGACTTCGCCTTTTTCAAAGTAATCCCGAAGATCATTGGCATTCACATTCAGAAGCTTTACATTTGGAAGTTCATCCTCGATGATACGATCCAGAGCAGTGACGATGACGCTGTCAGCGAGCTCAATTCCAATGTAGTTGTTTTCCGGGTTTGCTTTCGCCATACCAGTTATGAAGCGGCCTTTTCCTGTCCCAATTTCTATATGAAGGGGCTGATCTTTATCGAAGGCTTCCTTCCACTTTCCTTTATATTTTTCAGGTTCTGAAATTACGTATTGTGGATATTCGGCTAATTTATCTTTCGCCCAAGGTTTATTTCGCTGTCGCATTTTGACACTCCTAAAAATTAATATCGTTCAAACAATATCATGCCTGTCGCAGTGATGCAACTTTATTTTTAGAGGGATTACTATAGTGGTTCATCCCTTGTTTGTAGTTTAACCCAATGGCACTCAAACACCTAAATTACAATCCGCCAATGAATAAATAAAAAAAAGAATCCACAACCTAAAAGTGAATTCCTTTTGTTTTTATTTTCAGCTTCAATAGAAAGGGTGCTTTTCATGCCGCTTGGACACCAGGATCAATTAAATTTATTAAAAGATATTTTAAGCAATCATCAGACAGATTGCTGTGGCTCTATTTCAGAATGTGAACAATTGGAACGTTTGGTTAAATCATTAATGATCAACGGAAATATTAATCAAAACGTAAAAACAGTATTAGAAGAAATTTATGAATACAGTCAGCACGGGATCAATTCTTCACAATTGGATACTCACATTGAATCCCACCAGAATGAATTATCACAATGGGTACAGGATATAGATCAATTTTCGTAAATCTTAAAGGAGCTCATCCAGATAGGAAAGCCACTTTTCCATTTCCTGGTACCTGAATTTATTTTTATGCCATTGGATAGATGTCAAAGTCTGTGCAATCACATACCATTTCATGCGGAGCAGCAAATTATCTGTCAACTGAATGCCGTACCGCTCAAGCCAATTTGGCCATTCTTCTTTAGAAATATACCAATACAATAGCATCCCCAGATCAATGGCCGGATCTGCTATCATGGCTCCATCCCAATCAATCAAGTACAGCTGGTTGTTTTCCGAAAGCAGCCAGTTGTTATGATTCACATCGCAATGGCACACCGTATTTTCCTCACAGTGGATATGCGAAACCTCTTGCTTCAGGAAATCGACTGACTGAATAACAGCAGCCTGCTCCTTCAGATCACAATCCAGTTCTTCCTCAATCAAACGCAAAAGGGTTTCGGGCTGCAGCGGAGACTTACCCATTCTTGTCAGCATACCAAGCAGCGGCTTTGAAGAATGTATTTTTCTCAAAAGCTTTGCTACGCTTTCCTGGTTCATGTCAGAAGCTTTTAGCTCTCTTCCATTAAGCCATTGCTGGGCAGTTATAACGTCCCCATTTTCCATTCTTTTTGTCCAGATAAGTTTCGGGACGATTCCTTCCGCAGACAGAACCGCCAGGAAAGGAGAGGAGTTTCTTTTAAGAAAAAGCCTCTGCTCTTCGTGCTTTGCATAGAAGGCTTCCCCTGTCGCCCCTCCGGCGGGAACAATCTCCCAGTCATGTCCAAATAAATGTTCCAAAATTGTTCACCTGCAATTTAGTAAGCCATTGGTTGTAGAATAGCGCAAACGCCTTGCCCACCTAAGGAACGCAGACTAAGATCGCCACGTCCTGTGGCAAAGTCTGCATGACCCACACCCTGTGGGCCTCAAGCACAAGACGTGCCTCCCAAAAAGGCGCCTTTGCCTTTTTGGGGGAATCGGCTTGTGACCTCGAGGGGTAGGCTGCTTGAGCTAGACAATTCTCGAGTTCAAATAATAAAAAGTTGAAAAATAAGCCCTGTTTTTTGCAGCAAGACTTATTTTGCCATGGCCAATAAAAGGGCCGTTGCTTAATAATGTTTTGTTCTATTCGACTATATTGCATTTTCGCAAATATAGCTGTTTATCAGGTTAATTAAATAAAGCTCCTATAAAGCACAAAGTAATCAGCAAATACAAACCAGCAATGTTTTGGGAATATAAAATAAAAAAAAAGCTATTGATGTTAGTCCCTCACAATAGCCATCTTTATAAATTTTATTCTTACTGGCTTTTTTCGTCAAGTGCATCTATTTAGGTTTACGGAATATCATCTAAAAAAATGAAGATTTTTCTGGTCAATTCATCATTATTTTCTTATTAAGGATAATTTTTGAAATAATAGAACTGAACAGTGGTATGCTTCTCAGACTTCTTCTATCTTCTGCAAACCAATACATATGAACTTAATGGCGGCATTTCAAATCTGGTGTTAATCTTGCGGATAGTGGAAATCCCGGCCTCACGTTCATCCGCAATAAGGTCCCAATCCCCAGCCGGGAGAAAAATTTCTTCTTCCGTCATTAAAGGATTGATAATCACGGCTGCATGGCTGCACTCGGCATTTTGATCACTGCTTGTTAACACATAACCCAATAGAGGTTTTTTAATATCCAGAAACCGCATGGAATTCCGGATCATTTCTGCATTGGCGAGTCTGAAAAGAGGAATTGACCTTCTTATGCTGATCAGCCCTTTAATATATTCAACATTATTTAAGTAACGGGATTTCCTTTCCCAGTCCAGATTATTGATGGAATCTGGAGCACGGTAGCTGTTTCCATTTCCTTCTTTGGTCCGAAAAAATTCCTGTCCGCTATGCAAAAATGGAATTCCTTGGGAAAGAAGGACCATTGCTGTTGCTAAGCGGTGCTTTTGCTGCTGCACAAGAGGATCCGCATTTTCAGAACAAACCTGTATTTTATCCCATAAGGTATGATTATCATGTGATTCCACATAATTTACAGATTGGGACGGGGAAAGGAAAATGCCTTTTTCCTTTTTTTCGAGGCCAATGCTTCCAGCCAATACCTGCTTTGCCGCATCATAATAATGCTCATTTCCCAATGCATAACCTTTATCATATAAATTAAACGTACTGCCTTTGATGGAATCTCTGAACCAGTCATTGAATTGGCCGATTCCAGGAAGCTTTTCCTGATTGCGGATGCTTGCTTTTTGGTCATCCGGTATAGGGGTATTCAAATCCCAGCCCTCACCAATAATAATGACAGACGGGTCAATCAATTCTGCATTCTGGCGAACCTCATTCATCGTTTCAATATCGAGTATACCCATCAAATCAAACCTGAACCCATCAATTTGATATTCCTTTATCCAGTATGATACGGAATCAACAATAAACTTCCGGGCCATCAGGCGTTCCGAAGCAAAGTCATTTCCAACTCCGGTGCCATTTGACGGCATTCCATATTCATCATGCCGGAAGAAATAACCCGGTACGATTTTTTCAAAAGAAGAATGCTCGCGAATATAAACATGATTATAGACTACGTCCAAAATGACCCGAATTCCCTGGGAATGAACAGCATAAATTAAGGCTTTCAATTCTCTGATCCGCGAGTAGGGATCTAAAGGATTTGTAGAATAACTTCCTTCCGGAACATTAAAATGGAGGGGGTTATAACCCCAGTTATATTCTTCTTTTGGACTTTTTTCATCCACACCTTCGAAGTCATGGACAGGCAGAAACTCAATATGAGTAATACCAAGCTGCTTCACATAGGACAGGCATGTAGGCTCCCCGTCTCTGCCGACGGTATTTGTCTCTCCCGCTCCTAAATAAAGGCCTTTCTGTGCTGCCCCGCTCGCGGGATGAATGGTAAAATCCCTAATATGCGTTTCATATATGATGGCATCTGTGGGCTGCGGAAGCGGCGGAAGCTCCGGCTTCTTTACTTTTGTATTTTCCATATTGACTACCGCACCATATTCCCCATTTATAGCCGAAGAGACTGCGTATGGATCAACAGCTTCTTTCCACTCAAGGTTAATGCATACAAGGAAAGAATAAAGAAAACGATCCAGGTCGCCTTTTACTTCACAGCTCCAGACTCCTCTCTCTTCTCTTCCCATCGGAATAAGCTCAGCTTCCTGCTCCAGTGCTCCTTTAAGCTTCAGCTTTACCTTTGCGGCTGTCGGAGCCCAGAGCCTGAAATGTGTCTTTTCTTTGCTGTACGAGAACCCCAGCGGACCGTCATAATAGAATTTCTCATCAAAATCACTTGTACGAATAACGGCGCCAATTTGCAGATCTGTTTTTCCCCCATATTCGTCCACTATCCAATATTGTTTCCCAAATTCCGCTTCATGTTCTATTCTGCATGTATATTTAACGGCATCCTCAATCGGCATGCTTTTCAATATTTCAACAGGAAACTCTTCTTCCCAGTCAGTAAGGAGAGAGAACCCGGAAGAACGCCCCTGATGATAGCTGAAAGGAAGTATGATCGTAATGATGTGCATTTCGTCTAAGTATGCATTAAAAGTCCGTTCAATCGTTATCATTCCGAATTCATCTCCTTTACTTAGTCGGACGGTAATTTAAGAGCAGCTCTCTCCTAAAATCAACACCCATCTTTTCCATTGCCAATAATTACAGGAATGGCTTCGGGGCAAACAGAGGCCGAAATCGGGGAGCTGCCTAAAGCCTCTCCATCTGCGTGAGCAGGAATGGGGTGTGAAGATCTAATGCTGACATTCTGGCCCTGAAGAACTGTGACTTCTTTAAATGCTATATGACGCCCCTTGAAGACAGAGGCAAATACAAACAAAATTTTTATTCTTGATATATTGTGGACGACCGTAACATTTAGAATTCCATCAAAAGGATTTGCATCCGGAGAAATCATCATACCGCCTCCATAGAATGGCTGATTGGAAATAGTAATAAACCAGGCTGAATCGAAATCGAATTTTTTTCCATCAATGACGATTTCAAGATCAGAGCATTTATAAGTAAACAGCTCTTTTACAAGAAAGAGAGCGTATACAAATTTCCCCAGAGATAACTGATTCAAGATTCCTTTCATCTTTGAACTGTTTACTTTCCGGGAAATCAGTGCATCAAAACCAGCACCCATATTATTAATAAAATATGTTTTTTTCCCATCTATGTGTCTAATCATTCCGATATCAGCTTTTACAGAAGAATGACTGATCCCCTTAAGAATTGCTTTTAAAGATTCTGCCGGGTCTTTAGGAATTCTAAAGCCCCGCGAGAAATCATTCCCAGATCCTCCCGGAATAAATCCGACTGTCACATTCCGATGACTCACAGCACCATTCATAACCTCATGAACCGTCCCGTCTCCGCCCACAGCAACAAGATATAATCTTTGCCCGCCCGCCTGTTCTGCATAGATCTTTGCCAATTCCCTGGCATGGCCCTGATATTCTGTCCTGGCTGCAGAGAAAGGGATATTTTCCTCTTTCAGCATCTGCTCAACTTTTTTCCAGACTTTCAGGCAGAAGCCATTTTTCGCCTGCGGGTTAATAATGAACTTAAGCTCTTCCCTGCTATGAGCTTTATCCTCGAGGAAATCTTCATGATTCATCCCGATTCTCCCACTCCAGCCTTTTGACTGATGCAGTCTGGCAATATTGAAGCAGTACCTGCGCTCCTTTTAATTGAACATGCTTGAGAGGCGAACGCTGGCTTCTCATTGTCTGAAACCATTGATCATAGGTCCTTTTATCGATTAACTGAACATCAATAGGAGCTGCCGGATAATCAATATATCCATTTCGGGTAAGTAAAGCCTTTTTAATCGGCAATTCAATAGAATGAATTTCAAATATTTTTCGGACAATTTTTTCAGTCCTATTTAATGCAAGCAGCGGATTCAGGACCTTCTTTTCCTCCCCTTTTCCCTTTTTTGTCCAGAATCTATCCTTCGAACCTGAGAATACTGCTGAATCTTCTTCCTCCAAAAAGCTGATGCACCATACCTCTGTCGGGCTTATAACAATAGTTTCTGTTTCCACCGGAGCCTTTTTCAGCAGAAAGATCGGATTGAACATGACAAGATACGTATCCGGATATCTTTGCAGAAAATACTTTAGCTTTTCATCATAATAGTAATGCTTATCGGGAAATGATTTTTCCGTTAATGTGGAGGTTGCCCATTTCATCTGGAATCGGAAAAGCTGGTCTAGAAACTGGTGTTTTAAATTCTCAATTGTTTCTGGACGCACAGCAAAGGAGGCTTCAAATTCAAGCACCTCTTCCTCCTTTTTCAATTCATCCCCGGAAGCCCCGTATTCCTCTAATTCTTCATTTTTTCCCCGCTTTAACAACCCCTTTAGCTTTTCCATGAGCGGTTCTTTTTCTTCCTCAAGCCACTCCGCTGTGCCGGCTGTATATTGCTGCCCGGATTGAGGATTGAATGAATCATTTGATTCCCATGCTTTATGCCATTTATCCCACTGCTGTTTTTTTAGTCTGACAAATCGGGAAGGATATACAAAAATGTCTTGCTGGTAACGTGAAACATAATCCTGCAATTTAATTAACTGTCCCATTCTCCTAGCCCTGCTTTCGTATATAACTTTCTATCTCTAATTATTCATTTAAGTTTTTTTATTTTGCCCGTTGATTTCCGCTGCAGGCACTCGCCTTCCACGGGACTGTCGGGATCCTCCTCAACGCGATGCGTCTGCGGGGTCTCCCCTGGTGCGCTACTCCCGTTGGAGTCCCCCACCTTCCGCTCCTATCAACTCAGTGATAAATATTTTATATTCTCTCAAAAGCAGCAATTTCACCTAAGCTGTTTTTCATTAATAGTATGTATTTATTTTATTCCCCCACGAGCGGAAAGATGGCAATGCTTTCATATTTCGGTGTTTTGTCCAGATGGGTCTGATATAGAACGACTTCTGAAGCCTCAAATTCAAGGGGCTTCTCCTTGAATGGACTGTAAGCGTCCAGCATGTTTTCCTGAAACGGAAAAGTGCCGGCCCATTTTCTTGCCATAGTGATATGAGGTTTAAATGGTCTTGTCTCCAATTCAAAGCCCGCTTCCTGGCATGCTGTATATACTTTCGATCTTAAATCTTGGAGATGTTTGTCCTGCTGTGTTCCACACCAGAAAATTCTTGGTGCGTCTTGTTTTCCAAATACGCCAAGTTTGCAGATATGCAGAGGAAATCTTTCTTCGTGTCTGATTGAGTCAGCGGCAAGCTTGGCTGCTTTCTGCAGTTTTTCCTGGGGTGCAGACCCTAGAAATGCTAGGGTAATATGATAATCCTCTTGATGGACCCAGCGGCTAAAAGGCAGTTTTGGACTTAAATTCCCACAGTATTCTTTCAACTTTTTCTTTGTTTCAACCGGTAATTTCATCGCAAAGAAAAAATGAGCATTCAATTGTTTGTACACTTGAGATTCCTCCATATTTTCACTTATTTTAACAAACATCAGTTAAAATTGGCAGATACTTTCTGTTTGACCTCTCATTTTAAGTATTCTTCCAATTCCTTTTGATTTGATTGGAATAGTCTGTTTTAGTATGATGGACATAATATGAATAGTTATAGATTTCCTTTGTTAGGATGAAATTAAACAAATCGACATAAAATAACAAAGTATTAAACTTCCTTGTTATTACAGTCTTATTTGAAAGGGAGAGTCAGATGAAAGTTGTTAACAATCTCGCGGACTTAATTGGAGATACTCCACTTGTTAAATTAAATAAGCTCGCCCCTGAAAATGGAGCAAGCATCTATGCAAAGCTTGAATTCTACAATCCAAGCCGCAGTGTAAAAGACCGCGCGGCTTATAATATGATTGTCGAAGCTGAGAAAGCAGGCCAATTGAAACCAGGTTCAACTATTATTGAACCAACCAGCGGAAACACCGGCATCGGGCTTGCAATGAATGCAGCAGCACGTGGCTATAAGGCCATTCTGGTTATGCCTGATACCATGACGGCAGAGCGCATCAACCTTTTGAAAGCATATGGAGCAGAAGTTGTCCTGACTCCTGGAGATGACAAAATGCCCGGTGCTATACAAAAAGCAAATGAGCTGGCTGAGGAAATTCCAAACAGCTTTGTGCCGATGCAATTTGAAAATAGCGCTAACCCTGATGCACACCGCTATTCAACAGCAGTCGAAATTATTGAGGGCATGAAGGAAATCGGCAAACCACTCTCTGCCTTTGTTGCCACGGCAGGCACTGGCGGCACGATTACCGGCACAGGAGAAGTTTTGAAAGAGCATTATACTGGATTGGAAGTACATGTTGTGGAACCCAAGGGCTCACCTGTCCTATCAGGCGGAAAGCCTGGCAGACACAAGCTTGTCGGCACAAGTCCCGGATTTGTTCCGGTAATTCTCAATACGGATGTTTATGATGAAATCCATCAAATCAAAGATGAAGAAGCATATGATACAACGCGCAGAATGGCAAGAGAAGAAGGTATATTAGTCGGTCCATCCTCAGGAGCAGCCTGCTATGCTGCCATCCAGGTTGCAAAAAGGCTAAAGCCGGACGATGTTGTCGTATTCATCGTTTGCGATACTGGAGAAAGATACCTTTCAAGCGATCTGTTTCAGTTTGAATAAGTAAGTTAAAAGACAAGACCCCAGGGATTACTCCTGGGGTCTTTCGTTTTAGAACTATCTAATTTTAACCGTCAAACTGCCGCACTCTTTTTCAATTGCCTCTTCAAAAAGGTTCTGTAATTTATTTGTGATGGGACCAGGACTTCCATTACCAACCGGCTTTCCTTCAATCTCTATAATCGGAGTAATTTCAGCTGATGTACTGGACATAAAGACTTCATCCGCGTCCAGCAGATCATCCTTTGTAAAAGCAGATTCTTCAAGTGCTACTCCATTTCCCCTGCAGATCTCGTTGATTTTACGGCGGGTAATGCCATTTAGGATCAGATTTGTTGCAGGGTGCGTATATAGTGTCCCATCTTTTACAATCGCTATATTGGAAGAACTTCCCTCAGTCACCGTATCCCCGCGATGCTGAATTGCTTCAAAGCAGCCCGATTGTGCTGCTTTTTGCTTTGCCATGATATTGCCAAGCAAGTTCAGACTCTTTATGTCACAGCGCAGCCAGCGTATATCTTCAATCAAACTAGCCTTAACACCATTTCTCATGCTCTCAACAGGTCTTGAGGTTTCACGGGTATAGGCTGTAAGCACCGGTGCAACGTCTGCACCAGGATAAGCATGATTTCTTGGAGAAGTCCCCCTGGAAAATTGCATATATACTATTCCAAGTTCAAGATTATTCCTTTCGATCATCTCTGCAAGCATCTGTTTAAGCTGCCCTATAGAATAAGGGATATCGAGCTCTATTTTCCTTCCGCTCTCAAGCAGCCTTTCAAGGTGCTCATCTGCCGTAAACATTTTTCCGTTATAGACGCGGATTACTTCATAGACGCCATCACCAAATTGATAGCCCCGGTCCTCAATATCTACTTTCGCTTCAGAGCGTTCGATCAAATCACCGTTCAAAATGACATATTCCATTTCTCTGACACTCCCTGTAAATGGTTTGTTTGTCTAATCTATTAGCTGTTAATGTAAAATCTTTCAGCCATCATATCAGGTTTTAGAGCTATTTCGCAAGTTCATAAATCGCCTGTGCATAAATAGCTGCAGCTTTAATTAAATCCTCAATAAACACATATTCATCTTTTTGATGTGCCACGTCTTCCCTGCCTGGGAAAAGCGGGCCAAACGCTACACCAGACTTCAAGGAACGTGCATATGTGCCCCCGCCAATTGCTAAAAGCTCTGCCTTTTCGCCAGTCTGCTGTTCATACACGTTTTTCAGGGTTTGGATAAGAAAGTCATCTTCTTCCACATGATGCGGCTTGGAATCAGTGAAATTCTCTAATCTGAAATGTTCGTCTTCGATCAATGACTGAAGCCTATTTTTCGTATCATCCATATTGTTAGTGACGGGATAACGTACATTAAAGCCTAAGCGGCCGCCATTTTCTTTTGTATATGATAGTTTTCCTACATTAACGGTTAAATCACCGGTAATCTCATCCGCACAGGCGATGCCAAGCTTTCTTCCTCTGGAATCATCACATAAGTATCGTGATACAAACTGAAAATAATGGCATGCCTTCTCATCCAGCTGAAGGGATGCCAGGAATGACGCCATCAGAATACCTGCATTTTTCCCATTATCAGGCTCCATCCCATGAGCCGATACCCCCTGAAGCTCCAGAATCAGTTCGCCGTTATCTATGTAATACTTTCCTTCAAGCTCAGTCTTTTTGAGGAAATCAATATACCTTTGCACCACTTCAGTGTGTTCAAGATGGACTACAAGACTAGCTTTTGCAAAATCAGGAACCATGTTATATCTTCTTCCTGACTGGAAATGCACGACCTCTGCCAGTACTTCCCTGTCTGTTTCTTCGGTATGGCCGATTTGGACAAGATCAAAATCAGAGATGCCCTTTTCTGCATAGATGATTGGGAAATCGGCATCAGGGGCAAATCCCATTGCCGGCATTTCTTCGTGTTTAAAATAATGCTCTACACAGCGCCAATCACTTTCTTCATCTGTTCCAATAATCATTCGGACCCTTTTGCTTAAAGGCAGCTCCAATTCCTTTACAATTTTCATAGCATAATATGCAGCCATTGTTGGGCCTTTGTCGTCGATCGCCCCTCTGGCAAAAATCTTTCCATCGCGAATTTCTGCACCAAATGGGTCGCTAGTCCATCCATCTCCTTCAGGAACTACGTCGACATGACAAAGTACACCAACAATTTCTTCACCCTCGCCAAATTCCAGATGACCAGCCAGGCTGCCGACATTTTTGACAGTGAATCCATCCTTTTCTCCAAGTTCAAGCATGAAATCGAGTGCTTCCTTCACACCTTCACCAAGGGGGGCATCATCTGCTGCATTCTCTTCATCCAGCAGGCTTTTAATTCTTAAAAGTTTTTGGGTATCTTCAATTAAAGCTTCTTTTCTGTTATTAACCTCTTTTTGCCAATCCAATACGTTCATAAAAGTTACCTCCTTATCCTGATTTGAACATTTATGATTTCCCCATTATAACCGATTTTGCCTTAAATTTGCTTATGGGACTGTTTAATAAAAGCATACCTTTATTATGCACCAAGAATGCCGAACCTTGCCAAGATGATTGTCAAGGCGCTTACAATCAGTCCTAAGATCAAAATGGCGAGGAAGAATAAGGCTATGACCGTTCTATTCTTTGCAGTGAAATAGAAATCTTTTTCACTATATTTTTTTGTGAAGGGATGGGACATGATGGATTTATCCCAAGTAATAGAAAGCCATGTATACATCAAGAAAAGAAAGACACCCGACACAATTACTTTTATCCATAGTGGCGGAATGGCAATAATCCCCGCTGCGCTTACAGAAATGATTTGAAAATAACTGAAAATAAAGGAGGGATTCCGTATGAAAATCTTTATGAATAATTCTATCAGTCCCGTAATGGGTGTTCTCTTCTTAAAGATTCTTCTGGAGTTTCTGAATAATAGAGGTTTTGTCCTCTTTGAAATAGCAGGCTTTTCTATTTCAGGAGCCATCATAAATATCCATTTGATATACTTTGTTTTTTCCTCCTGCTCAAGCAAAATTTCAAAGTCTACGGCCGATATCCCTTTCAGCATCTGGGAGACTCTCGTTAAAGTGCCGGAAAGCAGCACTGCCGAAATCATGTAAACCGGAAAGTCTGCACCGAAATTCCACAGAGAATAAACGAGCTGGCTGAACCAGCTCAATAATACAAACAGCAGAAAGCCAATTACATATTTTCTAAACTTCCCTTCAATCCTTTTCAGAGAATAGGAAACTGTCATAAGCGTCCATTTCAGAGTAATGAAAAAAGTCAGCAGGGCAATGATTTGACTCCATTGCAAAAAATAACTGTTCTTTAGAAAGGGAAGAAGAAGAGCGATTATCGCGCCTGTACTGACTGCCTGAAAGAAAAGTGAATAGCCAACTCCCCATTTTCTCATTCCCAAATAGAGGCTCTTATTTTTCACCAGAAACACCTTGTCAGCCTCTTGTATAAATGGGCGAAAGTTACCCAGCCATGAATAAATATAAAGCAGGAAGAAAAGGAGAAACATTGGCAAGTTTGCAATCCATTCAGGCGTTTCCAACCACCAGGAGCGATATATCATTCCAAAAATGATTGCACCGGGAACAATGAGATAAACCATGATGGTCCAATCTGCAACGGAACGGAAAATACCAAATTGATACTTCCAGCTATTGATTAACCTTCCAAAAAAGAGCGAACTACTTTTCATTGTCATTTCCCTCTGCAATCTGATGAAAGCAATCATAAAGCGAACCAGCCAAAAGACCGCATTGCTGCCTGATCTCGTCTAATGAGCCGGAAGCCTTCAACTGGCCATCATGCACAATTAGAAAGCTGCTGCACACTTTCTCTGCCGTATCCAGTACATGAGTGGACATAAGAATGCCTGCGCCCCTTTGCCTCTCTCTTTCAATTGATTCCAGAAACAGTTTCATAGCATTAGGATCAAGTCCAATAAACGGTTCATCAATAATATAGACATCCGGCTTGGCAATCATCGCAAGAATCAGCATCGCCTTTTGCTGCATCCCCTTTGAATATGTGCCGGGAAATTTATGAGCGTGTTCAGACAGATTATACTCCCTCAAGAGCTCTGATGCCCTCTTCTTATACTGTATTTCCGACAGTCCCTCTACGGCAGCTGTAAAATCCAAGTGTTCCCACAATGTCAGCTCATCATAAAAGATGGGGCGTTCAGGTATATAGGAATACTTAACTCCCTGCTTAAATTTCACTGTCCCCTTTTTATGTTCCAATAATCCCAGGATTGTTTTAATCGTTGTGCTTTTTCCTGCCCCGTTAGGACCTATAAGGCCGATCAATTCCCCCGCCATTACATCAAAATTAATATTATGTATGATCGGTTTTCCATTTTCATAGCCTGCTGATGCAATATCGACGTTTAATAAGTTCATTTACTCTCCTCCTGACTATACATACGGATATAATTGGAAAAGGTTTGCTCTTTTTCATATATTCTTTAAAACCATAATAAAACTGCCCCTCCGAAAGGGGCAGTCAGACTGTCGACAAACTCGATGAAAATCGTGCTTGTCTGCAGTCTTTTTTATTTTAAAATAGAAGTAATACAATG
>NZ_JALJRC010000130.1:0-316 GCF_024519925.1 Cytobacillus sp. Bac17
AGGGAGGGAGGCAGGAGGGAGGAGGGAAGAGGGAGAAGAAAAAGGAAAAAGGGAAAAAAGGAGGTAGGAAAGGGGAGGGGGAAAAGGAGGAGGAGGAGGAGAAGGAGAAGAGGAAGAGGGAGGGGGAGGAAAGGGGAGGAGAAGAAGAAGGAAGGAGAGAAGAAAGGAAAAAGAAAGAAGAAGAGGAGGAAGGGGAAGGAGAAGGAGAAGAAGAAAAAAAAGAAAAAAAGAAAGGGGAGGGGAGGAAGAGGAAAAGAAGGAAATTTAACATTATTATAAATAAATTAGGTAATTTTATGTAGGTAAATTGAATTAT
>NZ_JALJRC010000131.1:0-314 GCF_024519925.1 Cytobacillus sp. Bac17
AAAGGAAGGAGGAGGGGGAAGAAGGAAAAAAAGGGAGAAAAGGGAAGAAGGAAAAAAGAGAAGAGGGGGGAGGAAAAGAGGAGGAGAGGAGAAGAAGAAGAAAGAAGGAGGGGGAGGAAAGGGGAAAAAAGGAAGAAGGGAAGAAGGGGAAAGAGGAAGAGGAGGAGAAGGAGGAAGAAAGGGAAGGAAGGGAGGAAGAGGAGAGGAAAGAAGGGGGGGAAGGGGGAAGAGGAAAAGGAAAGGAAAGAAAAGAAGAGGAAGAAAGAAGAGAGGAGAAGGAGGCGAGGAGGGGAACCCCGGGGGCAGAAACAAGG
>NZ_JALJRC010000132.1:0-314 GCF_024519925.1 Cytobacillus sp. Bac17
TATTTAGATTGTTTTCGATAGTTACACACCCTTTTCCTTCCCTCCTCCTCTTTCCTTTCCCTCCCCCTCCCTCCCTCCCTCTCTCTTCCCTTCCCCTTTCTTCCCTTCCTTTTCTTCTTCCCTTTTTCCCTCCTTTCCCTTTCCTTCTCCTTTTTTTTCTTTCCCCCCTCCCCCTTTCTCTCTCTTCCTCCCCTCCTTCCTCTCCCTCCCCTTCTTTCTTCCCTTTTCCCTCCCCCTTTTCTTTTCCCTCTCCCCTCTTTCTCTTTCCCTTTTTTCTTTCCTCCCTCCCCCCTTCCCTCCTTCTTTTCTTCCTT
>NZ_JALJRC010000133.1:0-311 GCF_024519925.1 Cytobacillus sp. Bac17
AATAATATAATATAATGATTATTTTGTAAATTGAATATAATGAATAAATAAGTTTGAAAAATTAAATAAAAAGGGTGAATTAAGAAGGAGAGAGGAAAAAGAGGAGGGGGAGGGAGAGGAATGGGAAAAGGAAGAGAAGGAGGGAAAAGGAAGGAGAAGAAGGGGGGAAGAAGGAGAAAAAGGGAGGAGGGGGGGACGGGAGAGAGAGAAAAGAGGGAAGAAGAAAAAGGAAAGGAGGGGGAAGGAGGAAGGGGGAAAAGAAGGAGAAGGGAGGAAAGAGAAATCCCATACTTCCTTACCAGTTCAAAAAT
>NZ_JALJRC010000134.1:0-310 GCF_024519925.1 Cytobacillus sp. Bac17
GGGAGAGAGGAAAGGGGGGAAGGGAAAAGAGGAGAGAGGGGGGGGGAGAAGAAAGAAAGGAAGGAAAGGAAGGGGAGGGAAGGAAGAGGAGAAGGAAGAAAAGAGAAAGAAAGGGGGAGAGGGAGGGAGAGAAGGCAAGGGAAAGGAGGAAGGGAAGGAGAAAAAGGAGGGAAGAAAAAAAAAAGGGGAAAGGAGGGGGAAAGAGGGAAAGGAAGGGGGAGAGGAGGGAAAGAAGAAGGAAAAGGAGGAGGAAGAAGAAGGGGGAAGGGGGAAAGGAGGAGAAGGAGAGGAGGGAAAGACAAATGAAGGA
>NZ_JALJRC010000135.1:0-309 GCF_024519925.1 Cytobacillus sp. Bac17
CGGATGGCTACGCGCTGATCGGCTGTGAAGCGCTGATCCGCGACTTCAAGCAGCAGGATAACGGCCTGCTGGGAATTCGTGTCGAAGGCGGTCGCCGTTTCCGTGTGCGTGACGCCGGGGTGCAGAAGGACCAGTTGCTGGTGGCCGAGGTGCAATGGCTGGAAGAACTGCCGGACCAGGCGCTGGAAGAAGAGGACGCCGACCTGCTGGCCTTGCTCCAGGCCCTGGCCGAACACCCGATGGTCGCCTCGCTGGACATGGGCACCCACGCCGATGGCCAGCAGGCGCTGGGCAATCAGCTGGCGTACC
>NZ_JALJRC010000136.1:0-308 GCF_024519925.1 Cytobacillus sp. Bac17
GAAGGGAAGGGGGGAAGGGAAGGGGGGGAAGAGAAGGGGGGAGGAGAAAGGAAGAAAAAAGAGGAGGGAAAAAAAAGAAAAAAAGAAAAAGGGAGGGAAGAAGGAGAAAGGGAGAAAGGAAAGAAGAGGGAAGGAAAAAAAGAGAAGGAAGAGGAGAGGAGGAAGAGGAGGAAAGAAGGAGAAGAAAAAAAAAAAGGGAAAGGAAAGGGGAAGAGAAAGAAAAAGAAAGGGGAGGAGAGAAAAAAAGGGGAAAAGGAGGTAAGTAAAATAGGAAGGAGATGGAACTTGGCCCTTTTCCGATGACGATA
>NZ_JALJRC010000137.1:0-308 GCF_024519925.1 Cytobacillus sp. Bac17
AGAAGGGAAAAAGAGGGAAAGAAAAGAAGAGAGGAAGAGAGGGAAGGAGGGAGAAGGGGAGAGAAGGAGAAAGGGAAGGGGAGGAGAAGGAAGGGGGAAAGAAGGGGGAAAGAGAAGAAGAGGGGAAAAGGGAGGAAGAAGGGAAGAGAAGAGGGAGGAAAAAAGGGAAGAAGGGGAGGAAAGGAAGGAAGAAGGAGAAAGAAGGAAAGAGGGAAGAGAAGAAAGAAGGAAAAAGGGGAGAAGGGAAGAGGAGGAAAAGGAAGAAAGAAGGGAAGGAAGGAGGAAATAAAGAATTATAGATAGGAGAA
>NZ_JALJRC010000138.1:0-283 GCF_024519925.1 Cytobacillus sp. Bac17
AGCGCCGATGGTAGTTAGGGGCTGTCCCCTTGTGAGAGTAGGACGCTGCCGGGCGAAGACAGAGAGTCTATCTCTTTGTCTTTTTTAATCCTTACATACTGGAATAATTTTCATTACTATCCCAGTAGGATTTTAATATTAGATATATATAGCAAATAATTTCTTCAATAAAGCTTAAAAAAAGTGTTGACGATTTATTTGTAAGATGTTATTCTAATATAGTTGCTTGATTGATCTTTGAAAACTGAACGAACAAAAACGTCAACGTTAATTCTTTAGTCTT
>NZ_JALJRC010000139.1:0-266 GCF_024519925.1 Cytobacillus sp. Bac17
AATATTTAGGGCAGATGCGATACGATCGGCTCGAGCTTTACTATCATCTTTGGTAGCAACGTCTTTTTTGTTGATATACACATCAGATAGTAGAAGAACTACGAAAGTTATAATTAAAATAGAAATAAATTTAAATTTTTTCATTGTATTCCCTCCCTTTAAATTCATTTTACCAAATTACCCCAATCGCTTGTTGAACTAACCTGCCCCGTTCGTATTATAAGGTCACCAGATATTTCTGGTTGACCATTTTTTATTTGGTCTTA
>NZ_JALJRC010000013.1:0-142067 GCF_024519925.1 Cytobacillus sp. Bac17
GTTATTCATTACGATTAACTACCATTCCTTATGGGGCACAGCCTTTTTCGTCGTTATTCATTACGATTAACTACCATTTCTTTTGGAGCACTGCCCTTTTCGTCGTTATTCACCTTCCACTCATGAGATCGCCAGCCCATCTCCAGGCGTAATCAGCAGCGATTCTCATTTTGGATGATCCGTACGTCTGCGTAGAATTTCTTCATTAATTCCGTATGTCTCTTCGGGTCAGTTTAGGTTCTCAATACCTTCGCGTTCATCACCATAAGCGCAACTAGTTCTGCCAGCGTAATTGTTTTTGTCTCCATCGAAAAAAAATTCAAATTGCTAGTTCTCGCTGTTCTCCACCCTTTTCTAATTCTTCATGCAAGTGGAATACAATAAATCAAAAAAGGCTGGAAAAGAATACGCTCCTCCCCCAGCCTTCAGCGATTATCTATTTGCCAGTTCATCATGGTCTGCCGGATGCGGCGGCTCCTCGAACCAGCCGTTTTTTATCAGGATGTTTGCACCATCTTCAGCAAAATTAGCGATTTCACCAGACAAGCGAATGTAATTAATCGAAATATCTTTTCGTGCACTTGCAGCTGCACTTGTGGCATAAATCCCTGCACTAAGAGCAATGAGGGATGTCGTCATAAACATCATTAGCTTATCTGAAAAGGGCGGGACAGTGGAATCCGTTACTTCCATATCCCAAGACATACTAACAGGCAAATAACTTTCTTCGAGCATCCCGGCAAATACTTTTGTATGTTTGGCAGCTATGTCCCTGCCCCTTACCATGAATTGGCCAACTTCCTTCGATTGGGCGACCTGGCTAAATCCCACCATAATCGTTTTTCCCATGGCATTCCTTTTCAAATTCATATAGATATTTGTAATTTCAATAACGTTCGGCGGCCTTTTATCTCCAAACATACCACCCATGAATTTTTTGCTTTCAACAAAGCTGGTTTCTTTCACTGGAATGACAAGAGGGGATCTCATATACAAGCCTCTGTTCAGCAGCATTTTTTTTAGCTTTGTTTCATATTCATTAATTTCCATCAAACAATTGTTAAAGTATTCCTGAATATCAGACCGGACGGATAGTGTTTTGGACAGCGCATAAAAATTAACAGCAAACATGGCAATATTGTAGAAGAAATGCAGGGAAAAATTTTCCGAAAACAGCTGTGGAGCATCTTCTCTTACATCCTCTTCAGCTTTAAATCCATGTGGCACGGATAACCCTTCGTTTTCAAAAAAACCGGTCAGTTTCTGTAAATGTGTTTCAGTCAATTGAATACTATCCTGAAGCATGGACTGTAGTTCCTGATCTTCAATCGCATTTAAAAAGTATGTGAAAATACAATTACACATGCTGCTGTTCAAATAAGCCGACCATAATTGAGCTATTTCAGCTGCAGTTAATTCCGTGTTTTGTTTATCACTCATTGGCTGCACGTCCCTCTTTTTTATTTTATTATTTCCAAAGTGCTGAAATAAAAATGAATTTTTTATAAAATAGGGATCATCATGCTGGATCTTTTCATCATTCATAACGGATCAAATGATGGGGCATCCTATGAATGGGAGGTGTATCTTTTGATCGTTTATCACGGTTCCATAAGGAAATTTGACCACTTTCATAAAGAGCAGACTATGCAAAAAGCAATGAAAGAGATCGATACGCTTGGCATATGGCTTTCATCAGACTTTGAATCTGCGAAGTCCTTTGCCATTGGAACAGAAACGGTTATCGAAAAATCGGACACTGAGTTCTTGGAAGATGGTTTGCCGAAAGTGGTTGAATATGACAAACAGGTGCTGGGATTTGTTTATAAAGTGTATATAGATGAACCAATATTAAAGGACTTCGATTCCTTTGAACATTTTATGGATGAACGGGACCCCTTTTGTGACTATGCAAGCGCAAAAAAAAGACACCTTACCTGGAAAGATAAGGCGATCTTACTGAATAAAGATGAAGCCAATTCAGAATTTCGCAAAAGTCTTGCGAAGCAAGGCTACGATGGAATTGCCGTACCAAAAATGGCCATTGAAGCCGATGATGCGGATATGTATTGCATTTTTTCGGATGATCTTCTGCAGATTGCCGATGTCTTTTCAGTGGAATAATTTAGAATGTTTCTTTCAGCCAGGAAATCACCTGATCAAGTTCCTCCTTTGCCGTATATCTTCCAAGGCTGAATCTGACAGCACCCATTCCAACATATTCAGGAACCTTCATTTCCCTCAAAACAGGGGACAATTCCACTATGCCTGAATGGCAGGCTGACCCTGTAGAGGCAGCAAGCTGTGGAATGGCGGATAAAATGTCCTGTCCAACCCGATTGACAAAACTTACATTCAGGGTATTCGGCAGCCGTTTTTCTTCGTGGCCGTTAAGGACAACCTCATCACCAAATGCCTCCTGCAATTGAACCCAAAAATAATTCGTTAAGTCAGCGAACTTCCGGTCCCTGGCCTGGTCCTGAGCCAGCTCACAGGCTTTTCCGAGCCCGGCTGCAAGCATCGTGTTCTCTGTTCCTGCTCGCAATCCAAACTCGTGTCCGGCTCCATGAATCAGCGGCTCAAGCTCTAAGCCTTTTCTGATATATAAGGCGCCAATTCCTTTAGGGGCATACAATTTATGGCCCGCTATAGTGAGCATATCCACATTCAGGTGATTGACATCAATAGGTACCTTGCCTGCGGATTGAGATGCATCGGTATGAAAAGCGATCCTGTGTCTTCTGGCAATTTCCCCTATTTCATCGATCGGCTGAAGGGTCCCCACTTCATTGTTTGAATGCATGACGGTGATCAGGATTGTATCTTCCCGAATGGCATCTTCAATTGCCTCAGGAGAAACCATCCCATATGCATCTACATCCACCATGGTGATTTCAGCACCCAGGCGCTCCAGAAATTTCAGGGGCTCTACAATGGCAGGATGCTCGATTTTTGACGTAATGATGTGTTTGCCTTTATATTGATGCTTGAAATAATAACCCTTTAATGCCAAATTATTCGCTTCACTTCCGCCGCTTGTAAAAATAACCTCTTCCGGCAAACATGACAACAAGCCAGCTACCTGTTTCCTGGCAATTACCAGCTTCTCTTTTACCGGATGCCCAGCCCAATGATGGGCGGAAGGATTCCCGTAATAGCCCGTCAGAAGCGGATTCATAACATCTAAAACCTCCGGTGCCAAAGGTGTGCTTGCATTGTAATCGAGATAGACTTTGTTCATTCCCTCTCCCCCTCTCCTTAAGAATATCAAAATCATAAAATAGAGGAAATAGAGCTGTTTCAGACATGGGAAAAGGGATGCCGGCGAACCCCTAAATACACTTAACAAAAACTTTACAGGCCAATTATATTCTATTAATAAAGGACACGTAGAATAAAACTATGCTTACCAATCGAAAGGAGCTGGCGGAATGCTTGAGAAACTGTTCAGATTAGTGGTCCTGACGATTTTTTGTACGCTGTTCCCGTAAGTTGTTATCCTAAAAATTCAGCTTCAAGCACTTCTTCTTTTACCTCTCCATCAAAATATACTCTATACGCCCTTGCATCAGGTCTTGAACTGACAATCCTCAGAATATCCTGGTCTATGTAGTGAATGGCGGCTCCATCATCTGCTGCGATACCAGCTTTGATTTTGTTTTCAGACATTAATCGATGATAGGAAGGCCTTCTATTTAATTCACCATCATAATGAGGACAATTGCTGCCTTTTAAAAATCCTAAACATTTTAAGGGATCCAGCTTTTCATCGCCAAAGGAATCTGTAACGCCTTCTTCAAACCAGCATAAAGAGCCGGCGCTTATGCCAGCCAGAATAATCCCTTGATTCCATGCTTTTTTAAGCAAAGCATCTAATCCCCATTCCTTCCACAAAGCAACGAGATTTTTCGTGCAGCCTCCGCCAACATAAATAATATCTTTTTCCATTATAAATCCTTCTATATCTCTGGCTGGCGGTTTAAATAAAGATAAATGGGATGGCTGACAGGGCATTTTTTCAAAAAAATGATAGAATCTGTTTGTATATTGGTCGGAATCACCGCTTGCAGTAGGGACAAAACAGATACTGGGAACTGGTTTGCCAGATTGTTTAAGTATATACGCATCTAATAATGGATTGTCGGGCTCCATAGAAAACCCTCCGCCTCCGAGAGCAATAATTTGTTTCATCTTTCTACACCTCTTAATTTATCAGCGCTTTCAACCCCTTTATCACTTTTTCTCCATCACAGCAAAGTAATTTTCTTCTCCATCCGCAAAGTTAAAAACCCGGCCGGCAGGCATGTCTACCATTTCTCCAACGGTAATATTCTTGTTTGAAAAGTCACTATACAGTTGTTCAATATTTTCCGTGAAGAACATCAGTGAAGGGGTGCCCAGGTTTAATCCCGGAGACATCTTCTCTACCCACTCCTTATTGTGGAGAATGATGCTCGTTTCCGCCTCCTTTGATGGCGCCACTTCAATCCATCTCATTCCCTGGCCATTATCTTCTTCGGCTATTACCTGAAACCCGGCTTTTTCAGTCCAAAAATTCACTGCATCATCCTGATTGTTTACGTATAGCATTATTTGTCCGACTTGTTTAATCATGTTCTCATCCTCCTATCGTTATTTCATATTATACAATTCTGAAAATTAAATCAATTAAAAAAGAGCTCTGCCCCAGGACAAAGCTCTCCTCCTTTAGTAATAGTAAGGATATGGCGGATACGGGTATGGCGGGTATGGATAGTAAGGATATCCAAATCCTGGTCCAGGTGCCAGCAATGCTCCTGTCGCCAGCCCCCCTAAAAATCCAAGCCCCAGTCCAAATCCTGGTCCTCCAAAGCCGAATCCAGGCCGGCCAAACCCAAAGCCTGGTCTCCCGAATCCAAAACCCGGCCGAATACGGTATTCAGGGAAATACATGCTATTTTGCGGAACATACTCCTGTGTCGCAGGCATGTGCTGATATTGATAATCCAAACAGAACTCCTCCTCTGTATTTGTCTACAGTAAAGGATATGCGTCAGATGCCTATGGGGTATGGGCCCCTGCCCTTAATGCGTAAACAATCTTCATTTAGTAGTTAAGTAACCACACCTCTATGAATGATCTGCCATATCAATAATTAAATTGATATAAAAAGAGGGATACTATTGACTAGAAGAAAACAAATTCCTTGTCTATTTCCCGGCTACAGATGGTGCGGTCCCGGCTGCAGCGGACCAGACGGCCCTATTAATGGCGTGGATGCCTGCTGCAGGGTCCATGATAAATGCTGGGCAAGCGGGAGATCTAAATGCTGCTGTGACCAGGAATTCCTTAAGTGCCTTAAGCCAAAGACAAACTGGCCCGGCGAAGAAGGAACAATTGCAACGATCATTTATATTTATATGAAAATCCAAACCGATTTTACCTGCAGCCGGTTTCGGAGAAGAAGACTTTATTAAAAAGCGGCGTTAGCCGCTTTTTTAATGGCCACTCTATTGCTTTATAAAATGGCTTCGATTAAACTCAAGTTGTGTTATCTGAATTATATAAAAACTAAAACCATGGAGGAACTATGAAACTAGGAGCATTTTCAGTAAGTTTAACTGTTAAAGACATTAATAAGTCAAAAGAATTTTACGAAAAACTTGGTTTTGAGGCATTAGGCGGGGATATTGCGCAAAATTGGCTGATCTTAAAGAATGAAAACTGTGTGATAGGCCTATTCCAAGGCATGTTCGAAAAAAACATCCTTACATTTAACCCCGGCTGGAACCAAAACGCAGAAAATTTAGAGGGATTCACTGACATTCGGGAGCTACAAAAGCAGCTGAAGGAACAAGGGATTCCTATCATAAACGAAGCAGATGAGTCAGGCGCCGGCCCTGCAAGTTTCACACTCGAAGATCCGGATGGCAACGCTATTCTTTTCGACCAGCACAGATAGAATTCTGCTTACATAAAGATAGAAACAGCAGTGTCAATTGACACTGCTGTTTTAGCTCAGAACCATTACAACCGTTCATTTCCCCGTTTAAAGTTCCCCGTTATCTTCGCCATGATTAACTGCCTGCTCTTTTCATCTTCAGCATCATTCATTTTTTTTAGAAACTTCTCTGCATCTTTTCCTTTTAGAATTTTCACTTGATTTCCATTATAATCAAGAAATACTGTGTTATTCTTATTTTGCCGAAAACGAAATGGTTCATCATTCAAACGATTTCTTTTATCAATTTGATCCATTTTCTGCCTCCTTGCTTAACCAAACTATAATATAGAATACTCAACAGGAAAACAGAATTTTATAAATTTACACTAAAGGGATCAGAGAATATTCTATATGCACTTCAGTAAAATAAAATGTATATAATAAACCCATTGAAGAAATGGAGATCATGTCTATGAGCATCATTTTAGCTCTGCTTGCCGCAGTATTTGCATCTTTCACAGCCATCCTCGCAAAAATTGGCATTGAAAAAGTAGATTCCAACCTGGCTACTGCAGTCCGGACGATTGTAGTGGTCATCATGGCTTATCTTATGGTTGTTATTACGGGAGAAACGGAAAGCATCTTGACTATTTCTGTCAAATCGTACATATTTCTCATTCTTTCAGGCCTGACAACCGGCCTATCATGGATTTGTTTCTTTAAAGCCATTCAGATCGGCGATGTGTCAAAAGTAGTTCCCATTGATAAGTCGAGTGTCGTCTTAACCATCCTGTTATCATTTATTATTCTAAGGGAACCCGCCACAGCATTAGTTGTTTCAGGGGGAGTCATTATCTCCATTGGAACCTTTGTTTTAATCGGAAAAGACAGAAAAAAGACTTCAAAAAAGAAGGTATTCAATACAAAATCGTATATTTTCCTGGCGATAATGTCTGCGGTATTTGCTGCAGCCACCAATATTTTAGCAAAGATAGGAATTGAAGACGTCGACTCCAATGTGGCTACTTTCATCCGGACAGTGGTCATCATTATTTTCGCCTGGGGGATTGTGTTTTTTCAGCGGACCTTTAAGGATCTTAAAAAAATCTCCAAAAAGTCTTATCTATTTCTTTTCCTCTCAGGAGCCGCAACCGGATTATCCTGGCTGTGCTATTTCGGCGCTCTGGCCATCGGCAAGGTTAGTGTGGTTAACCCCATTGATAAGTTCAGTGTTGTGCTTACAATGATATTAAGTTTCATCATTTTAAAAGAAAAACCGACGTTAAATACAATTGCAGGCGCAATTCTTATTACGATCGGGACGGCACTGCTGATTATCTAGGCGATAATTAAAGATAAATACATAAAAAAACGGCTTTAATCCTGAGATTAAGCCGTTTTTTTATGATTTTGCATGGAGATTGGGCTTTCCGCAGCCGTTTTTCAGAGCTATATAAGCATTATTGACGTCCTAGTGAAATTTACGTGCGGATAGACCAAATTTACTTTCGGATAAAATATTTTATTTGCACATAGCCCTATTTTACTTGTGGATAAAACGATTTATTTGCGCATAGCCAATTTCATCATTCTCCTATCCAAAAGCCTGCGAAGCAATAGCATATAAGGATTTGTTCCTCTGCGGCATAGCTGCTGAATTTTTTATCATGACTGGTGGAGTATTTGATTTAACAAAACCGCTTCGCTCCAAATAGGACATAAAATCAGTTCTTCCCTCTGGAACATCAATTCGCAGCTTCCCTTTATGATGTAAAGCCAATTTTTCTACGATTAGAGCAGCAGTTTCTAAATCCGGAGCCGCAATAGGTCCGAGTATTAAATTGACTGGCCCCTGTATGGATAGTCCATATCCAATGATTTCTCCATTATTATTCTTAACAACCAGACATTGTTTGGACTGGCTGATTCGATTGCGGAGAAAAACACTTCGCTTATCCCCAAAGGCAGCCCCGTCCAAATCAACAAGTTTGGTTAAATCAGACTGATTGAAGTCTTCTATGAAAACTCCATCATGATCCAGTAAATTTTCAGGGACAAATTTATCACAAAGAAATTTGCTTATATAATCCACTGTTGTAAAGCCCATTTTTTCATAAAGGGGCTGTCCTTCCTTCGTTGCAATCAGCATTACCGTCCTATCCGCAGTAATACTTTCAGCACATTTCCGGACTGCTTCCATTGCCAGCCCTAATCCCCTGAATTCTTCATGGACAATAACCATGCCAATCGACGCCAGTTTAGTATCATAGGGGATTATTGCTGAGCTTGAAACAATTCTCCCTGCAGAATTCTTATGTCCGAAAACTCTCCCAGATTCCAAAAGTGTTCTAACTTCATTTTCATCATAATCCCATCCAACCGATGCCGATAAATCTATTAGACCGGGAATATCATATTGATTTAGTTCTCCTAACTCTGCTATCATTCGCTTCTCCCTCTTAGTCTTTTGTTTTTTCACCCTAATTAGTATTAAATACCCTTTATACAAAATCCTTCTTACTGTACACATCCCTTTAATGTACTTTGTAAAACGGCCGGTCCCAGACGATTGGTCCTGGAATTGGACAGCCTCAAGCTTACGATCGTTTCAGCAGATAATTCTGCTGAGATTTCATCAAATTTCCCCACCCAAGGCGAACCGCCAAACCAGCTTGGCTGATCTTCCTTAATGGGATACATTTTAAATCTCCAGCTTATTACACCAGGAATTTGAGCAAATCCTTCATATTGATCATAATCCCCAAATGCTGAAGGCTGAGGCATCCAATCAGCGTATATACCGACAGCGGTTCGTTCTCTTACAGGACTTCCTGGCTGATCCGTATATGGTTTCTTTACCTTTGCAATTAAAGCTGTGCCGCTAATATTGGGGACTTCATTTACCGGCTCAAGTACTATGCTACAGGGATAAGTCAGGGATTGGGCATATGCCGAACTACAAGATACAAAAAGTGCGATGAATAAAATCAGGAAAAATTTATTTTTCATATTATTCCCTCCATTTCAAACTAAGTCTTCCCTCCCCTCTTTTATAAAATTCCGCACGGACCTTTACTTATCTAATAATAGCATTTATAATACAACTGTATTTTATCTTTAAGGAGGATTATTAAAAAATGACACACGCAATGAGACTTCGATTCCCAGCTTTGAACCAGTAATTGAATACGTTCAAAGGCTCTGCTTGTGTATGCAGAGTAAATGGGATCAGTCTGTCCTTTTTTAATAATCTTCAATTTATATGGAATAGCGTCAATTTGTTATTTCATATTCTGCCAAACGAAATTGGCAATTTGAGAAAGGCATGATTTTACTGCCTTTCTCTTTTTTTATCTGTTAAACTCTTCCAAAAAACAGGAAGGTTTATTTGCTGACGGCTCTGATCAGCCCAAACCAAATTAGGATGGGTCTTCTTCCCTTTACTCTGAATCACAGGCAGATGCCTGTGATTTTTTTTGTTGAAAGGAAGAGAAAACATGGTAAATCAAAAAATCGCTGCAAAGTTTAAGACTTTCAGTACTTCTCTAAAATGCCCGCTCTGTCAGGAATCATTAGATCTTGTTCAATATAAAAGCCTCTTATGTCCGAACAGGCATACCTATGATATTTCAAAGCATGGATATGTGAACATGCTGAATCATTCTGCCAAGAGCCGGTACAGCAAAACTTTATATAAAGCAAGAGAGAAAATCATCATGGAAAGTGAACTGTTTGATCCTCTTCATGACAAAATTTCAGCCGTCATTCATGACTATTTCGCACATTCCAGCACTCCATCCTTAATGCTTGATGCAGGGTGCGGTGAAGGTTCACACCTGAAAAAGATATTAGAGAAATCCGGGATTGGAACGATGACAGGTGTTGGTGTGGATATCTCGAAAGCCGGGATTGAACAGGCTGCGAAAAATTACAAAAATGAACTATGGCTTGTAGGGGATCTGGCTAAACCTCCTTTAGCAGATCAGTCCTTCAATATGATTCTGAATCTCTTCTCTCCTTCAAATTACAGGGAATTCAAGAGAATTTTGACCTCAAAAGGGATCATCATAAAGGCGGTCCCGCGGAGTGGGCATTTAAAGGAAATGCGGAATTCCTTTTATGGAAGCAATGAAAATAATTTATATAAAAATGATGAGGTCGTTTCCCTTTTTAGAAAGCATTTTACTCTAACTGACACGATTCATGTGACGGATGTAAGAAAAATGGACGAAAGCAAACTTCCGTATTTAGTCAGGATGTCTCCCCTTTCCTGGGATTCCAATCAGGCTGCCATTCATTCTTTTATTGGCAGGAACAGCGGTCATGTAACGTTAGATGCAGATATCCTGATCGGAATAAACAAATAAGAAATGAGGTTTTATGATGGAAAAAGTATGTTTTGAATTAGAAAATATAGAAGTCTCTTATTTAGATAGATTGGTATTGAATATTCCTCGGCTGGCCATTCATCAATTCGACCGCATTGGCATTGTAGGAAAAAACGGGGCAGGAAAAAGCACTCTCCTAAAGCTGATGTCCGGTCAGATACACCCTGACCAGGGAATTGTGAACCGCTTGGCCGATTTTGCTTATTTCGATCAGCTCGCCGCTCCAGAGGCAAGTGATATTGACCCTGGTCTCGCAGGGAAATTATCGATACCTAAAATCGATATGAATCATCTGAGCGGCGGTGAACAAACAAAGCTGAAGCTTGCTGGAATCTTTTCAAACTACTATGAAGGATTATTGATTGATGAACCTACTACCCATCTCGACAGAGAAGGGATCAAGTTTTTCATTGAAGAATTGACCTATTATTATGGAGCACTGGTCATTGTCAGTCATGACCGATATATATTGGATAAGCTTGTCACAAAGATTTGGGAAATTGAACATGGATGCGTGACAGAGTATACCGGAAATTATTCGGACTACAAGGCTCAAAAAGAGCTTAAGCGAACACAGCAGCTGGAACAGCATGAAAAATATCTGAAAGAGAAGTCCCGGCTATTAAAAGCGGCAGAAGAAAAAATGAAAAAGGCAGACAAAATAACGCAAGCCAGCGGACATATCTCAAAAAAAGAAACAAAGGCGAAAGCAAACAAAATGTTTATGACGAAGTCAAAAGAAACAAGCCAAAAAGCCGTCCAGCGGGCAGCTAAAGCTATTGAGCAGCGGGTGCAGAAGCTTGAAGCTGTTGAAGCGCCCAAAGAAGATCCGACCATCCACTTTCATCAGCACCCCGCTCTTGAAATGCATAATAAGTATCCCATTATGGGTGAGAGGATTACGCTGAAAGCAGGAGACCGAACACTTATTAAGGAAGCGAACTTCCAATTTCCGCTTGGAAAAATCATCGCAATTACTGGGAAAAATGGCTCCGGAAAAACAACACTGCTAAAAGCTATCTTCGATCGCGGCGAGGGAACGATTCTTTCTCCGAAAGCAGTTATAGGCGCTTATGAACAAATGGATTACCAATTTGAGAAAAGTAAGCCTGTTTTTGAATTTATGAAAGAAACAAGCGATTACGATGAAAGCAAGATTCGTTCTGTCCTCCATTCTATGAGCTTTACAGGTAATGATCTGAAAAAGGATGTCTGCCGCTTAAGCGGCGGGGAAGCGATCCGTCTCGTGCTTTGCCAGCTGTTCCTCGGCAGATATAATGTCCTGATATTAGATGAACCGACGAATTTTCTGGACGTTTATTGCATTGAAGCCCTTGAACGATTTTTAAAAGCATATGAGGGTACCGTCCTCCTGGTATCTCATGATAAAGTATTTATGGATCGGGTCGCTGACTGTGTATATGCCATTGAAGAACAGCAGCTGGTTTTAAAGCATTACGAATAAAAAAATGGACCCTATCAGCCTATGGCGGATGGGTCCATTGTCCATTTTCACAACCTTCGGGCTCCAATATATAATAATTGTCAAAAAATAAGACAAACTAAGGAAAAAGCGATTAGACGCGGGGGTTTCCAGAATGGGCATTTTCGGAAAAAAATTGGACGGGAGCTTAAATAGCGCTGAACTTTCAGCACTTTGGCATCAGTATATGGGCGATAGTATGGCTATTTGTGTTTACAAATATTTCATTAATGTTGTTACGGATAAAAAAATCAAATCCATTTTGGAGGACTCTCTGCTAAGATCAGAAAACCATACCAGCCAGATCACAGCTTATTTAAGAAATTCAAATTTTCAACACCCCATTGGCTTTACAGAAAATGATGTGAACCTTGAAGCCCCGCGTCTATTTTCAGATCAATGCCTGCTATTTTACTCTAAATTGATGACGGCTCATGGCTTAACAGCTTATAGCTTAGCACTGACAAATATTGACCGAAAAGACCTGCAGGACTATTTCTTAGAATGTATCGTCAGTGCCAAAGAGTTATATCAGAGAATCACTGGATTATCCAAGACCTACCCAAACTTCACAACCGTACCGGCTGTTCCTCCATCAAAGAAGATAGAATTTACTGATACAACAGGCATGCTTTCGAATTTAGCAGGTGAAAAAAGACCACTTAACATTTCGGAAATCAGCAGCGTTTTCTATAATTCAATGAAAACAGGATTAGTCAGGACACTAAGCTTAGCTTTTGCACAAGTGGCAGAGTATGATGACGTACGCAAGTTCATGGCAAAAAACGCTGAATTAGCAGGAAAAGATGCTGATAGTCTTGACACCATTTTGCGGCAGGATTATCTGCCTGTACCTTTTAAATGGGATGCAGAAATCACAGAATCAACAGTTAGTCCATTTTCTGACAAATTGATGATGTTTCATGCGGCGTTTTTAGTAAATACAGCTCTCTCGTATTATGGAGCTGGTGCAGGTTCAAGCCTTAGATCGGATCTCAATGTAACCTATCAAAAAGTATCACTTCATGCTGCTCAGGCAGGTGCCCTTTGCTATAAAATTTTGGTTAAGCATAGATGGCTTGAACAACAGCCGCAATCCGTGAATAGAAACGCCTAAACGATCTTCAATTCGAAAAACTTTCACCAAAAAAAATTTTTTATTCTTTGGATAAAGCTGCAACCGCTTCTATCTCAACTAATTGGCCGCTATAACCTAAAACGGTTACACCGGACAATGTACTTGGAACATCATGTGAGCCGAATTCTTCTCTGACTGCCTGCCAGGCTGTCACCAAATCTGCCTGGTCTGAGGATGCGACGAGAACTCTTGTATAAGCCACATTCTTTAATTCTGCCCCGCATTCCTTTAATGCTGACTTCAAGTTCTCGACACAAAGCTTGGCCTGTTCTTCATATCCGCTTTGCTCAGGCACTTTTCCAGTGGCATCAAGCGGGCAGGCTCCCGCCATAAAAAATAGGTCCATTCCGGAAGGAACATGAGATGCATATGCATAATCAACTGACGGTAATTTCGATGAACGGATTAAGGAGATATTTTTAGTCATTTCAGTATTCCTTTCTATTGACGGTACCTATTTTAATTCCGCATTTATGCAATTTTTTCCTCTTTCAGTTAAACTGTTTTTAATAGTTTCTCTAAAAAGGCGGGTGGCAATGTGGGTTTAAAACGGTTGTTAAAAATGATTTTAGCCTATTCTCTTTTTATAATAATGATTGGATGCTCAACTAACGCTGGGGAAGAAGCTGAATTCCCTCCATCGATGAATGCAGTTGCCGAAGTGAACGGGACAGATTATCAAATGGAAAAAGGAAATGAACAGTGGGTTAGAAGAAAAGGGCTAGAGACGGAAACTATGACAACAGATCACGCATCACCGAATCAAATGGCAGATCATCTAAAACCTATTATGATGAAACCAGACCAAAAAGTTAGGATTAAGATTGAAGATCAACCGGTTATTAAAGTGTACTTATGGAATGAAACAGGAAAAGAAAAAGAAATAAAGCTTGAGGATCATCAAATTACTGTACCTTCAAGTAAAGGCAGCTATATTTATGAAGTCTTAGCAGAATGGCCGAATGGAAAAGTCTCTTATACATTTTCAGCAGAAGTCCAGTGAAGGAAACCATTATTATGGCTTCCTTCACTGATCTGCTGACCTTAGTCTTTCATGATTCTTTTCTCTTTCAGCACCTCCACAGCAATATTCTTAGCCTCCGTACCTGTTCCATCAATATTCACCGAAAACACCCATGTCTCCTTCTCTGTTTCAATAAAACCAACGTACCAGCCCAGTCCCATGTCAGACAGCCTTGACCCTGTTTTACCATGCAGGATGAACTGATCCTGCTCGTCCTGAATCATCATTCGTTTGACTGTCTTTTGGTTCTTTTGTGAAAAAGGCAATTCTTCTTCAACCAATTTTTCGATAAAATCAGCTTGCTCTGCTGCGGAAATTTTCAGGCTGCTGTCCAGCCAAAAGGCATCGATTCCTCCTGATATGTCCTGGTTTCCGTACTGGATGTTTGATACGTATTCCTGCATCTTCTTTTCACCAATCGTTCTCGCCAGGTCCTGATAAAACCAGATAGCTGATTCCCTCATGGCAGAAGCAAGCGAATGATCCCGGTTCCAGCTTTCGAATTCCCGTTCAACTCCATCCCACCTTTTCACTTCGTATTCATCTCTTACAGCGGCAGTTTCCAGTCCGATTAGGGCATTGGCGACTTTAAAGGTTGATTCAGGCGTCAGTCTCTCTTTGCTCCTCTCCTTGTTGTAGACATAAACCTTGTCATTCTTAAGACTTTTGAGAACCATAGTGCCCTCTGTTCCTGCAAAAGCTTCTTCAATGTGCAGATCCTTTGTGTTTTCTTTTCCCCCTAATGCCCCAGCACCTGTACCCGTCAGCAGCAATAACACGGAAAGGGCAGCAATACCTGCTCTTCTCATCCACTTCATCTTTTCTTCCTCCTTCATATAAAATAGGATTTCTGTCATGATGTCAGCTCTTGTATTTGTCCCTTATACTATAAACAGCATGATGGATACAGAAAAGAACAGTTTTGGCCATCTGTACCCATACAAATTCAACGAGCGGAGTGTTTTTATGGGCAATAAATATGATGAACTCATAGAAGAAATTCAATCAAGACTAGATGATGAACGCTTGAAAGCCGGAGGAAAGCTCCCTTCCATTCGCAGGTTTGCCAAAGAATTTAACTGCAGCATTAACACAGTAATGAGAGCTTACAGTGAATTGGAAAAGGCACATCTCATCTACTCTGTGCCAAAAAGCGGCTATTTTGCGGTTGGTACTGATATGCCAAAAAAACAAAAACCTATGATCATTGACTTTGTCTCAGCAGGACCGGATAAAAGCAAGATGCCCTACCGTAATTATCAGCATTGTATGAATCAGGCAATTGAGCTATATAAAGAGGAAATGTTTCAGTATTCCCATCCCCTCGGTTTGCCGAGTCTTCGGCATCAGCTTTCAGCTCAGCTTCAGGATCTGCAGGTTTTCGCCCCGGCTGAAAGAATTGCGGTGGTATCCGGCTCCCAGCAGGCTCTGGATCTCTTGGTCTCACTCCCTTTTCCTAATAATAAAACAGAGATCTGCACAGAACAGCCAACCCACTTCAGTTTCATAGATTCCATCACTTCCCGCGGCTTGAAGCCTATTGGCATAGAGGTAAATCAGAAAGGCATTGACCTCAATTACTTAGAAAAGATATTCAGAGAGAGAAACATCAAGTTTTTCTACACTGTTTCCAGATTTCAAAACCCTACAGGCTGCAGCTACTCCAACCAGGAAAAAAAGGATATGGTCGAGCTCGCTCAGAAATATGATGTCTACATAGTGGAGGATGACTATATGGGTGATCTTGATACAAGAAAAAAGGCAGATCCCATGTTTGCCTATGATCCTTCCGGAAGAGTCATTTACACAAAAAGCTTTTCGAAAGTTTTGCTGCCAGGGCTGCGATTAGGATTGGCAGTTCTTCCAGAAGCCTTAATGAAAAGTTTTACACAGGCCAAATTTGCAGCGGACGTCCATACACCCGTCCTCACACAAGGGGCACTTGAGATTTACTTAAGCAGCGGTATGTTCAAAGCCCATATTGAAAAACTCCGGCGGCAATACAAGAAGAAGGGTACCATTCTCCAAAAGGCATACCTGGAGCATTTGCCTCCCAATACTTCATTTACTGGCGGGGATTCGGGATTCTATTCGACAGTTGTTCTTCCGGGCAGAATGAAGGCGAAGAATCTTGTAAAGCATCTTCAAAAGAAAAATGTATTGGTTCAGGATGCTGCACCAATGTATCTTCCAGAATATCTAAAGGAAAATAGAATTCGATTGAGTGTCTCTCAGGTGGAGGACCGGATAATTGCAGTTGGTGTGAAGAAGATCGGGGATGGGATTCGTGCGTTAGCTCATTCTTATTTCTAAAAGATATGGACTGACCCCCGCCACCCAAGATGACATGACACCCGCTTAACAAACATATCTATAATAATGGGGTTCCTATATCCATAAAATGAGATGGTTCGATTGAATCCTTATTATTATCCATATTATCGGACAACAAGCTGGGGAGATATTTTAACACTGCTGCAGCAAAGTTTATATGCTGAAGAAATGGTTTGTTCCATGAGTTCTGAGCTTTTTCATATTCCTGAGACCAAAGATTTAAAAGGAAATGCAGAAATGCACAAGCATCTGGTTCCGGCTTCGTATCACCGCGTGACCACTGTCGGCTGTGCCCGCAGACTTGTGAATGGAGAGCAGCGGCAATCGATAATCGCTACATTGGCGGCCTGCATCGTAAATGCGGAAAATGAGGATAAAAAGGTGCGTGAAGGGCTAAATACGATGGAGGAAAATGCAGGTCCTGAATATAAGGCGTTTATTAGCCTGATCATCAGATGGCAGAACCAGGCAGAAAATTATCTATCTCAAGCAAAAGCAGCATTGCGTACGATGGGTGTTACTTTTCCTTCCGCTGGAAGCGGCCCGGAAAATGGAGAATATAATCTTTATTAAGATGGATTCCACCAGTTCAGTGTCAAGAGCCGCAATACCATTATGAGGTAAATTTGAGAAGGTATAGAAAGCTCAGGAGAACTGAGCTTTCTAAAGTATCAGCAAAGTTTCTACTGTTTTAAAGCAACTCCATTATCCATACTCACAACAGCCTTCCGTTTCCCCCTCAGCCAGGCAAACACAATTGCCGCAATAAGCGTAAACCCTAAATATCCCATCAAAGGATAAACCGTTCCCACCAGCGTAATAAAGCCTGCAAAACTGGCTCCAAACGCTGCCGCACCAAATAATACCGCAAAAAGATTAAATTTAGGATTTTCCCTTTTCACGATCCTGGCCGTGAAGGCATACAGCATACCAACAGCGGTATTGTAAATCATGCCCAGCAATACAACGAACATCAATAATCCAAATACAGGTGAAATTTCATTGGCAAGAGCAAGAATCGGCATGTCAGAGCCATCCACAACATTCATTTTGACAAGCATGGCTGCATTGATTATTAAGATAAGAATTCCCAAACCTACACCGCCAAGGATGCCCCCCATTCCTGCCTGCTTTTCATCTTTAGTGGTTCCGCCCATGACAGCAAGCATTGCAGCACCGGCCGCAATATTGTATGAAACATATAATAGTCCGCCCATAAACCAGTTGGAAGCGGCTGGGGTTTGGCTTTCTGCCAGTTTCTGTACTTCAGAGAAATTAATCCCCATCGTGCTTAGGGCATAACCGCCAATGACAATCACCATTACTAAGAGAAATGGTGTAACCAGGCTGATAATGGAAATCACTTTTTGGATATTCAGACAAACGGTCAGGATCGTTAATATAGCCATAATGACATTGCCGGCCATGCTCGGGATTCCGAACTGCTCTTCAAAAATGGATCCCGATCCGGCAAGCATGACAGCGGCCACACCGAAAAGGAAGAAGGTAATAATGAAATCGACGGCTATCCCTAAATACCTGCCGCAAATATGGTAAATGACATCTTTATGGGAATCTGTCTGCAGACGGCTTCCAAGCTGTGTTAAGTTCATCCCCAGAAAAGCAAAGAAAATGGTCGCCAGAATGGCACCGCCTATCCCCATCCAGCCAAAGCTGGTAAAAAACTGCAAAATTTCCTGGCCTGAAGCAAAACCCGCTCCGACTATGACCCCGATAAAAGCACCGGCAATCTGAATACTCTTTTTCATTCTGATCCCCCTTTTAGATATTTGAATTTTTCGACAACTCCTCTTAAAAGAGAAAGAGAGAATTCTCTCTCCCTTAAGAAAAGCTCTTTTCAAAAACAGTAAACTGTTTAATGGTTTCATAACTTGGCTCATATCCAAGGCCAGGTTTTCCTGGAACCTTGATCATTCCATCTTCGACAGTTACTTCAGGGTCAATCAGATCCTTCTCCCAATAGCGGGATGATGCGGCTGTGTCCCCTGGCATGATAAAATTGGAAAGTGTGGTTAAGGCAATATTGTGTGCCCTGCCGATCCCGGATTCCAGCATGCCTCCGCACCATACTGGAATGCCCCGTTCCTGGCAGAGATCATGAATTTTCTTCGATTCTGTCAGCCCGCCGACCCGGCCGATTTTGATATTAATAATTTTGCAGCTTTCCAGCTCAATCGCCTTGCGCGCATCTTCATAGGAATGGATGCTTTCATCGAGGCAGACAGGCGTTATGAGTTCTCTCTGCAGAACGGCATGATCAATAATATCATCTGATGCCAGCGGCTGCTCGATCATCATTAAATCAAATTCATCCAGCTGCTTTAAAAGATTGATATCTTCAAGGGTGTATGCTGAGTTTGCATCAGCCATAAGCGCTACATCCGGGAAATGCTTTCTCACTTCCCTCATGACTTCAACATCCCAGCCTGGCTTGATTTTGACTTTGATGCGCTTATAGCCTTCCTTTACATATTCATCAATGAGGTTCAGCAGTTCATCAATACTATCCTGAATCCCGATGCTAATGCCCACCTCGATCTCATTCGCTGTACCGCCAAGAGCCTTTGCAAGCGGAATTCCCTTTTGCTTGGCATATAACTCCCAAACCGCCCCTTCGAATGCTGATTTCGCCATATTGTTTTTCCGTATGTAGGAGAGAGTTTCCGAAACTTCATCCGGATGCTGCATTTCTTTGTTTAATAGATTCGGAATGATGAAATCTTCAAGCATATGCCAGTTCGTTTTCAGCGTTTCTTCGTTATACCATGGTGAATGAAAGGCAACAGATTCTCCCCAGCCGCTCACACCATTTTCATCCTTGGCTTCCAGCAAGAGAAATTCCTTATCCTGAAACGTGCCGAAGCTTGTTGTAAATGGAGCTTTCATTCTCATTTTCATATGCCGCAATACGACTTCTGTCACTTTCATATTCATTCCCGCCTTTTCCTGTTAGTTGAGTTTAAGCTGATTCCTCTGAACTAATACATAGTAATGCACAGGGCCTTCCAGCCCTTTTTGAAATCCTGCCAAAGCGTACCCCTTAGAAAATAACTCCTGAAAAATCCTTCTTGTTTTAAAGCGCCAATCGATCGCAAGCTCGAAATTCTTATTTTTAATCATCTGGAAGTTTGCCGGAATCGGAACAAGCACTGGACCTTCCGCAGCATCCCATTCAGTATTTAATAAAACAGGAAAGTCGTCCTCTGATACTCCCCAATCGTAGGGATTCTGTGCGTCCGCTGTTTCAATGCCTACTGGCTCCTCCACATGCGAACTGGTAATCCACCATTCTGCCTTTAAACGGTCTGTCGGCAGCCCATGATTCAGGCTATCATCCATATCTCCGTAGCAATTCTCCACATAAGTGGAGCAAACCGCATTCAGCTTGGAAAGATTCAAGTAAGCATTCCGGCTTTCCAGCGGATCAAAAGTCCAGGTGATCAGGTCATAGCCCATACCTGAAGCCAGTTCTTTTTGCTTCTGCTTCAATAATGCCCCCAGTCCCTTATCCTGGTGGTCAGGGTGAATGCCCAGCATATGGGAGCATAAATAGCCTTTTCCCTTGTGGAAACCTGGAAATCCGTAGCTGAATCCCACAAGGTTATCCTCTATAAATGCCCCGAGCAGCAGCCCTCCGTTCTGGGCAGCTGTGATGGTTTGATGAACCGGAAGGGGATCCATATTCCAGATTGTCTTCTCCAGCCTTTGTATAAGATCCATATCGGATGCTGTCTTTAATACCCGTAAATCCATTGTCACAGCAGCCATCTTCACTCCTCCTTTTCCAAAGTGGCCATTACGGCTTTGGCCAGTATTTCCATTCCCGAGTAAATCGCTTCCCGATTGAACGTCATGTCCGGATGATGCAGCCCCGGCTTTAAATCACAGCCCAATCCAAGCATCGTGGCCTTTATATTCGGCTTCTTGAGAGTATAAAAATGGAAGTCTTCCCCGCCCGAAGTCACGATTGGTTCCCTTAATTGGCCAGCTCCCAGGACATCAACTATTGCCATCTCCAGATACTTCTGAGCTTCTTCATCTACTTCAGCTGCTGCCACATTCGCTTTCATCTCAAGGCTGATCTTGACTCCATACAGCTTGGATAAATACTCAGTGATCGTTTCTATTTTTTCTCCCAGTGCAGTAATGATTTCATTTGTTTGTGCCCTCAGATCCAGGCTGAAGGACGCTTTTCCCGGAATGATATTGCCTGAGTCACTGCCGGCATGGAATTTGGTCATCTTGGCCGTATGCGGAACCATCGGATCCAAATGAATATTTTTAATTTCATGAATGAAAGAAGCACCGATCTCGATGGCATTCTGCCCAAGGTGCGGGCGGGCTCCATGGGCATCTTCCCCGATAATTTCCCCGGTCAGAAACCTTGCAGCGCCATGGTAAATGGCTGCAGACGCTTCTCCATCTCTTATTTCCTGGATTGGCCTCAGATGTACACCGTACAGGTAATCCACATCATCCAGCACGCCATGCTCAATCATTTTCAAGGCACCAGTGCCCTTTTCTTCAGCCGGCTGGAAGATGAATTTCAGTTTGCCTTTTTTGGGGAAGCCAGCCTTTTGAAGCAGCAGCATGGCCCCAACCCCCATTGTCATGTGGGCATCATGTCCGCACGAATGATTGGCCTGAAACTTGCCGTCCACTTCCTGCCAAAGTGCGTCCATATCCGCTCTCAGCGCGACGCATGGACTCCCTTCCCCCACTTCAACAACCAAACCAGGGCAATCCCCAAACAGCTGAACCTGAAAACCCCGGCTTTCCAGGAATTTCCGCAAGTACTCTGTGGTCTTATATTCCCTCCAGCTTACTTCCGGGTTTTCGTGCAAATGATTAAAAACCATATCCAATGCAGGTTTAATCTGTTCAATAATTTCCTTCAATCCATCTTCCCTCCCGGCTGAATAAAAAAATGTTCACTATCCAGCTTTTCATATTGCTCTTTCCTTTTTTGAAATCGGTCACCATCTTGAATCGACACACCCGCAATCACCGCATTCAGAAAGGAAAAGAGTGCTGGCGCAGCATCAATCGTCGATTTTTCCGATGAATGGATATGAAAAAGCAAGTCGGCATGCTCTTTAATCGGTGCGATTGCTGAATCCGTGATGCCAATTACAAATGCTCCCTGCTTTTTCGCCAGTTCCGCCATTTTAATCGTATCTTTCATGTAGCGGTCGAATGAAATCGCAATAAACGTCGCTTCTTTATCCATTTCAGTGATCGTCAGCAGCAGATCATCCGTATCCGGCCGGATCAGCTTCGCATTTCCCCTTACCACCCCAAGGGTAAAAGAAAGCCAGCTTGCTGCCGCAAAGGAAGACCGCAGACCTGTAACATATATTTTTTTTGTTTTGATCAAACGCTCCACTAAAACATCAAAATCGTCCTGACTTATATTCTGAATCGTTTCTCTGATATGGAGACAATCCTTTTCCATCACACTCGCAAGGAACTCCGGCTTTTCTGCCAGTTCCACCTTGCTGGTAAAATACTGACCAAGTGTGCTATTCGCCTTCAATAGCTGTTCCCTTACCATCTTCTGCAGCTCCGAATAGCCGGAAAGCTGAATCGAATAGCAGAATCGGATGACTGTCGTTTCGCTTACCCCGATTCTCTTGCCAATCTCACCCGCTGACTTCACAGCAAAATCCTTAGGGTGATCCAGTAAATACTTAGCGGCCTTCTGCTGCCCTTTGGAGAGGTTATTAAACTCTTTTTCGATCACTTCTTTTAATACCATTTAGACTCACCTTAATATTATGAAGTTTAAGCTGAATTTTTTAAATTTATGAAGTCTGAACTTCGTTTTAACTAAACTATCATATATTTCTTTGTAAAACAATAATAATTCTGAAAATTTTTTAATTAAAAATGACACCCTTATATCGGATGCCAATTTCTCTTTTTATATACATGATTATTCTATAATCCCCGATTGAACAGCATTCACTTTTGCTTCAATCTTTATTTCCATTTGACTATACTGCTCTTTCCATTCCTTACGATTAAAATCAGAGCGCTGCCTTGCCTTTTCCCCGATGCCAAGGGGATCTGTATCCAGTTCCTGAAACCTCTTGATCATTTTCTCTGCTCTCTCAGTTATTTCTTTTTCCACTGCTTTTTCAATTCTCTCAATCGTTTTCTTGTCTGTAAGATCTAAATCAACCCCTTCCATCGCTCTGCCGTTTACTTTCACCTTAAAAGTGGCTATATATTTCCCATTCCTCTTGTCCACCCTTATTTTAGGTTTTGATGACAGGTTTTCGAGACTTACATCTTCTCCCCCGCTAAGTTCTACTTCAAATTGTCCCCTCCGGAATTTTTCATAAAGGATTTTAAAGATATAGGCATCACCAAAGCTGATTGTATCAACTAGCTTATCTTCTTTAAAAATTCCCATTCCGCTTACTTTCAAATGCTTACCCTGTTTCTCAATTAAAGGTAAAAATGGGTCGGCATCTTTGCTGTAATAGTGAACAAGAAAACGGTGTAAATTTATCTCAGGAATAGTCGCCTCAAGATTCTGTTCCACCACATCGATTAAATACTGTGATACAGAATCACTTTGCGAGTAATTTGAATCAATAATGTCTTTCGCCTTCTCTTTCGATACTACAAGCAGCAATTTCCGGCCAATACTGGGGTTTCTCTGCAGACTGTCTATTTGTTTTTCAATCCCATGCTCTGCGAGCTCCTTATTGAAAATGACTAATCCCACCCTGCCAACGACTATGGGCCTTGCAGCTTCCGCCTGAATCTTTTGCCTGATCCGTTTACTTGTCTTCCCTGTTGCAGAAAAAACGTCATTCACCGGTAATGACTGTTCACCTGGAGGTATATTGGAAGAGCCTGCTGTTCCTTCAAATTCCTCACCATTAACATAATCATAGCCAATGGTCTGCACTAATTGGATATCCTCCAATACCTTTGGACTTGGAGTACAGCCTGCAAGGAGGATTGTAATCAAGGAACAGCATAAATAGTTTTTAGCATTCATCCTTTTTTCACCTTCATGATGATATATTGTAAGACCAGCAAGCATGGTAAGTAAAAGTAGATAGTATATAAACCCATTTGGGAAACAGCTTTCTGCAGCACATCAATTTGCTGTCTATCCGTTAGAAGAATGCTGATGAAAAACAGCAATAGGCAAAAAATCCTTAAGGCATTTCTTTGAGTGACAGGAAACAGCCGATTCAACCCCCGGCTGGCACACCAGAGGCCGATGCAGATATTCGGCAGAATGGTAAAAAACCATACGGAAATTCCTATGTATTCGAACCTCTCCACAATGATTAAGTCCACGATTTTCCATAGTGTGAGTGTAGCCCAAATGGTGCCTTTCAACTGTTCCTGGTTGAAGTATACAAACGTAACAAAAGCAGTCAGCAGATAAATAAATATGCTGAATAGCACGCCGAAGTATGCCCACTTTTCAGATTTCGGACCATCTTTTATAAAAGGATAAAACATAAATAAGGTCTCAAACCCGAGAAAATTAAGGGTCATTTCTTTTGAAGCTTTAAATAATTGTGCAGGAGAGGCATTCAGGATTGGCAGAAGATTACCATAATCGGCATACTGTAAAGGATAAAACTTCACCAATAATAATGGCAACCCGTATAAAATCCCTAAATAACTTACCCCTGTTACAACCCGAAAACCTCCTGTGACATAGGAATAGGATAAAAAAATGATAATGAGTACGAATATCCATTCGGAGACTTCGGGAAATACCCATACCTGGAGCACTTCCACATATGATCTAAGTACAACCAATGCAAAAGCAAAGAAGTATAAGGAAAATAGAAAGCTGAAAAAACCGCCGATCCATTTTCCCATAATATCAGCATGTATGGCTACGATGTCGTTGTTTCCCTTGTTTAAGATGCGATAGGAAACCCATATCAATCCAATAATGGAGGCGCCGGATGTTAAGATTGCGATCCAGGAACTATAGCCGGCCGACTGGACAATAACTCTTTCGAAACCTAGGATACCAACGCCTATTTGCATAGCATGTATTAAATAAAATACAAAATAGGGCGATACCATTTTATCCTCTTTAGGCAATGGAAACATCAACTAGCCTCCTTTATCGGAACATATTTACACCAATTAATCTTCTATATCTGTTTTGGATTTCTCATGCTTTTTGGGCTGAAAACGAGTTCGTACAGGAGATCTGACCTGCAATGGCCGCTTCGTTTGCATGAAAAACGGGAGGCGGAAGAGTGAATCCCTTAAGTCAGCCAGCCGTAATGGATAGACGGGTGCAAGATATGGGCGTCCCAGAGAAGACATTTTAAGTAAATGGCTCAAAATGTATGAGAAACAAAAGGTAACTCCCAGAAGTCCCCATAACTGGGCAGTGATTAAGAAAGGAAAGCGGATTAAGCGGATAGTATTGCCCATTTGATAGACAGGCGTTGTAAAAGAAGCCAGGGCTGCAAGCGCCACGATGATCAGCAGCACATTACTGGTCAGACCAGCCTGTACAGCAGCAGTCCCGATTACAATACCGCCTACGATACCAATCGTCTGACCGATTTTTGTCGGCAGCCTTGCCCCAGCCTCACGCAATAGCTCAATGGTCAATTCCAGAATAATCGCTTCCAATATCGGCGGGAACGGGATGCCGCTTCTTGAAGCTATGAGCGGATTAAGCAGGTTTTCCGGAATCATTTCGTAATGATACGTGAGCACGGCAACATAAAGAGATGTCGACAAAACGGAAAAGAATACCGCAAACAAGCGGACCAGCCGAAAAATGGAGGCAATATGCCAGGATAGATAGTAATCTTCAAATGCAGAAAAAAACTCTACCAGAGTTGTAGGACCTGTTAATGCATGCGGTGAGCCATCAACAAGAATCGTTATTTTCCCTTCAGAGAGCACACTCGCTACCCGGTCCGGCCTTTCCGTATCAATTAATTGAGGAAAGGGAGACTTATGATTATCAGATATGATCTGGTTAATAAAAGAGCTGTCCACAATTTGATCAAATTGAATATCATTCAGGCGCTGCAGGATCGTATTCACATTTTCTTCGTCAGTAACTCCTTTAATATAAAGAACAGCCACCCTAGTTTTTGTCAGGCTTCCAATCTTTACTTCTTCCACGATGAGATCAGGAATAGGCAGCCTCTTCCTGACCAGATTGATATTGGCATCAATTGATTCGACAAAAGCTTCCTTAGGCCCCACAACACTGTACTCTACTTCAGGCATACTGACGGGTCTCTTCTCAAGCGATACAGCAGAAATAACCAGAGCCTCCTGCAGTGAACCTTTTACTTCAATAACAATACAGCCTGTCAGCAATTTATCCCTTATTTCATGAACATTATCTATAATTTCAGTATTATCAATGGGAATAGCCTGCTGAAGATCAAAAAGGGTATTGCTCTTATTTTCATTGATATAAGGCAAGACATATTGATGCAAAATATTAATTTCTACAATTGTCTGGTAATAATGAATATAAAATGGGCTGGATTCTGAATATCTATAGGAAACAAAATCTGTTGATTCTTTACAGCGATGAAGGAGTTCATCAATCCGCAATTCATGCTCACTATTTTCATTCTTCTTTTGTTTATTGTCCCTATTAAACCTTTTTAATTTTGATTTAAAAAAACCCACCGTGCACTCCTCCAAAACTTAACAAATCGTAGTTTTAGTATGTGCGGGCGGGTTTTTATTATTCTATTTCAATATGTTAGCTCAATTTTTACTTTTAGCGCTTTGAAAATCAATTATCCCATTTAATAAAGATTTACAATTCGTTTTTTAAAGGTGCCTACAAGCCTTAAACCTTTAGACTTTCTGCAGCTATTATGCTGACAAATAGTCCTTAAAGTATTACATTTGACCGTTACTTCGTTTCACGGTGCAATGTATGCTTCTTTAAACGGGGAGAATATTTCATTAATTCGATCCGGCCAGGATGGTTCCGCTTATTTTTTGTTGTAATGTAATTCCTGTCCCCTGACTCTGTACAAGCTAATGTAATCTTTTCTCTCATATTAATTTCCTCCTATTAACTTCTTAAATGCTTTGAACAATTCTTTCAGCCGCCTGACGCGCGCCTGAAATATTTCGGGCAATCGGCCCAATCTCCAGTTCTGCAAGAGGCCCTGTTACATATAGATGCCGGCACCATTCAAGGGATTGACTCACAATCGGGTATCCGCATTTTGCACATGGAAGGCCAAACGTTTCAATGGCTTTCTCAAGCCATCTTCCGCCAGGCCTGGATGGCCTGAACCCGGTTGCAAAAACAATTGACTGCACCTTGACTTCCTGTGTGTCCACTGAAAGAATCAGTTCCTTGTTTTCTCCTTGCTTCACGGAAGTAACCTCTCCGTCTGCCACCTTGATCGTTTGTTCATTTTCAAGCTTCCTAAGCTTGTGAAATAACTCTGAGGGCAGCGATCCCCGGTTTCTTGCCTTTTTAATAACTTCTCTGCGTTCGGAATAATCGGTGATTCGCTGGTAGCTTTTTTGATATTTAGGTCCCAGCCAGCCCGGATCACTGTCAAAATCACAAACCTTAAAGGGATGCCTTTTTATTAAAGTGACTTGACCTGAATAGAGTGCCGAAAGCTTGATGACTGTATGGGCGGCTGTAATGCCTCCTCCAATGACAGCAACAGGCATCCTCAATTTTGAAAAATCTGCAGAATCATCAAAGATGTGAAACATCCCATGCCATTCTTGCTTAATAGAATCTGCCCATTCGGGTACATGCAGCTGATCGTTTATGCTTAATGCGAGTACGACTCTTTTTGCCTTTAGACGTTCTTCTCCGGCTGTATTTACAATCCAATAATTGTCCTCCCTATCGAGACCATTTACATATCCCTGATGCCAGCTGGCCCCTAATCCAAGATCATGGAGAAGAGTCTGACTGTGCTCATTAAACATTTCCAGGGATGGTCTTTTATAGACCCCATAGAACTCACTTTTCTTCCATTGGTGCTTTGCTGCGTAGCTTCTTAAGCTGAATGGATCGACATCAAGGTGATGTACAAAAGGTGAGCGCAGAAACTTCATGCCAATCCGATCCGTACTTGTAGTCCACTTAAATAATGGCCTTACATGTGGATCAATAATGCGCAGCTTATCAGTTGATACCTTATTATTTTTTACTAAGAAGGCTGCAATGGTACTGCCCTGAATGCCGCCTCCTACAACGATCCAATCATAGACCATATGAGCCTCCTGATGCAGGTTTTAATACGAAATCATTACGATTTAAAGAATAAATTTTTTTACGACTTAATTTCGTTTAAGGAGAAATAAAAATATTTAACTTTATTTCTTTTCTTTCTTGCCCGGATACTGTCTGTTAATTCGACCCATGTGACATGTTTCAATTTATTTTCAAGCTGCCTGTTAATTTTGTCTTCAATTTCATGCATGGTCATCATCAGCTGTCCAAATGAAAGGTTAAAATGTGCTGCCGCCTGCCTATGAGGTGAATGCTTCACAAGAAGAGCCATAAATTCTTCAGAAGTCGAAGCCTTTTGAGCCAGCTCTTCTTCCAGACCAACGACAAATTCATAAATCTCTTTTTGCTCAGGAGGTAGTGACTTTACAATCTCTCTTGAGACCATTTCCATAAGATGTGAATTCATATCTTTCACCTCATCTCGCCAAGTGGAGAAACAATTTACTTGCTCTTCATGTTATATCTCTTCATAAATCGTTCAGCACGTCCGCCGCGATCCGTGAACTTCTGAACTCCAGTATAAAACGGATGTGTATCTGAGCTTACTTCAACTTTAATCAATGGGTATGTGTTTCCATCTTCCCACTCGATTGTTTCATTTGCAGTCTTTGTTGATCCTGTCAAAAATTTAAAGCCGCTGTTCATATCCATGAATACTACTTTATGATATTCCGGATGAATATTTACCTTCATTTTCATTACCTCCGCATTTTATTTTACCAGCTGGATTTCTTTACTCCCGGAACTTGCCCTTTGTGCGCATATTCCCGGAAAGCAATTCGGGACATTTTAAATTTGCGAAGATATCCCCGCGGTCTGCCCGTAACTTGGCAGCGGTTTTTCAGCCGTGTCGGTGATGAGTCTCTTGGCAGTTTCCTTAGAGCCTCATAATCCCCTTTTTCTTTTAGTTCCTTTCGTATTTCTGCATACTTTAATACAAGCTCCTGCCGTTTGATTTCCTTTGCTACCTTAGATTTTTTTGCCAAGGTATGTCACTCCTTTCTGATGAAAATCGTAATTATTACGATTTGAATATTGTTATTTAATCACAAAAATTTTGATATTGCAACACATGTAACTTCAGATTACCCTTTGGACTGTTATTAGTATGAATAAAAAACGCAATCCCCATATAGATTGCGTTTCTAAATTTTTATTGCTCGATATCCCTCTTATTAAACCCTAAAAACCCCGCTAACGCCAGTCCCCCAGCAATTAAACACAATAGAAGCAGCGGGATAATTGAGAATTCCTCAATCGGTGCCTGCGGAACATGGCCAAAAGGAGAAATACTGCCGATCCAGTCAGAGAATTGAAATAAACCTCCTAAATACAGCACAATAAATGAATATAAAACATATAGCCAAATAAAACCCGTGAATTTTGGCAGAAATCCAATCAGAAAGACGGCCAGGCTAATCATGACCAGCATTGCTGGATAATAAGATAATGCTGCCCCAAAGATCATTCCAAAGGATAAACCGCCTTCAACCACAGCAGTCCCGGCAGACCATAATCCGAGTGCTGCCAGAGATATCATGAAAAATCCATTAATGACAGATATAACGAAATAACTCCCTAACAGTTTTGTCCGTGAAACGGCTCTGCTCAAAAGATGAACAATTCGTTCCTTTTTCTCTTCACCTCGAAGTTTATTCATGGCCATCACTGGAGGAATAGTTGCCATCAGTGAGATGACAATCATCAGCATTGGAATGAATTGTTCTACTAATGTTACCCCCTCTGTTGGCTTAAGGAGCTGCTTCATGGCTTCATTATCTGAGAAAAATGATTCCAGATCCCCTAATACTGAACCGTAAGAAGCCCCCAGCACAAACATGCCTATTGCCCATGAAATGATTCCGGTCCGCTGCAACCTTAACGCAAGGCCGATTGGACTCTGCAAAAAAAGGGATGCATATTTTTTTCCCGGCCTGGATGGCAAAAATCCGCGATCAAGATCCCGAATAGCGTTCAAATAATTCGCGATGGCAAAAAGAACCATGGCGGCAGCAATCATTAAGACAATAGGCCACCAATTATTAGAATTATAGACTTCTGCTTTGGTTACCCATGCAAGCGGCGAAAGCCAGGATAATGATTCATTGCTGATATCTGTGATTGCCCTAAAAAGATAAGAAATAAGAAGCACAGCTATCGAATAGCCGATTGTTCCCCGTGAACTATCTGAAGCCTGAGCAAATACAGCTGTTACACCTGCGAAAAATAGACCCGCCGCCCCTAATGCAGCACCATAAAGCAATGACCCTTCCAGATTCATGCTTTCAATTCCCAAGGCATAAAGGCCGAATCCATTAATCAAAGCCAATCCGATGCAAGCTGCCGATACTACAAGCAATGATGCATTTAAATAGGATAGACGCCCTACAGGCAGCGAACGGAGCAATTCCAGCCGCCCATCCTCTTCATCAGCCCTGGTATGCCGGGCAACCAGCAGGATGCTCATTAAACCGGTCACAGCAGCTGTCATTAAAAGCATTTGATGGGCTGTCATGACACCAATCGTATAGTTGCTTAAATCCGCGGGGCCAGTCATGGCAGTCATCGCCGGGTTGGCCATTGTTTGTGCCATAGCATCCCTTTCCTGCTGAGAATTGTATAATCCCTTAAAGGCTGCTGGAACGATTATCGTAAAAAAGGTTAGTGCCAGCACCCATATTGGGATACGCAAACGGTCCAGCCGGAATATAAATTTTGAAAGGAAAGCGGTTTTTGCTAAATGATTGCCTGCCATCAGCGGACACCTCCAGTATCCTTTTCCCCTTCATAATGACGCATAAATAAATCCTCTAATGTTGGCGGGGCACTTTCCAGCCTGATGATGCCAAATTGACTTATATGCCTGATGACTGCATCCATTTGCATCGTATCAACCTGAAACGACATCCCATGTTCACTTTCCTGAATGTCATGAATGCCTGGCATATCAAGTAATCCTGTAATCGGCATGCTTGTGTCAACGAGGACTTGTGTCCGTGTAAGGTGGCGAAGCTCATTTAAGGTTCCCGACTCAATAATCCTGCCTTGACGGATAATGCTTACCCGGTCGCACAGCTTTTCTACCTCTGATAAAATATGGCTGGACAGGAGAACACTCTTTCCTTGTCTCTTAACTTCCATCACACATTCCTGAAAAACCTTTTCCATCAATGGATCCAGGCCTGATGTCGGCTCATCCAGAATGAACAGGTCTGCATCAGAGGAAAAGGCCGCAACCAGAGCAACTTTTTGCCTGTTTCCTTTAGAGTAGGTTCTGCACTTCTTGGATGGATCCAAATCAAATTTCTCTATTAACTCCTCACGTTTCGCCTTATTCGCAGTGCCATTTAATTTTATAAATAAATCAATGACCTCTCCCCCTGTTAAGTTCGGCCAAAGATTCACGTCACCAGGCACATATGCCACCCTCTTATGAATGTCGACAGCATCCTGCCAGGCGTCCTTGTTAAAAAGCTTTACTTCTCCGCCTGTTGCCTTTAGTATCCCCAATAAAACCCGAATGGTGGTGGATTTTCCTGCCCCATTTGGTCCGATGAACCCCAGTATCTCACCTGCATTTAACTCGAGATTTACCCCATTCAGTGCCGTAAACTTGCCGAATTTTTTTGTTAGGTTGGTTACTTTTAAAAGGCTCATGGTCATTCCTCCCCATTTTTATAAAAACAGCGCTTTAGAATTTCCTTATAACTGTCCCATTCGTTAATCAGCTCGATACCGATATCCTCAAATGACTTGATTTTCGTGATTTGCAGCTCCGCGAAACCAGTCATTGTCCAATTAAGGATATTTATCGCCTGTTCAGGTTCTATATCCTCCCGTAGCTTTGACCAGTCGATGTTTTCGTAGATTCTTTTCATGCCATCTTTTTGAATGTTTGCCAGCAGTTGATTTATATCAGATTTTACTTCCTGAGCATCTTCTTCAAGCAGGGATTTTAAGAAATCAAATACTAGGGGATACTTCTTTTGAATGTTTAATTTAATGAACCCTACCTGGCTGATTCTTTCAAAAATGTCCCTTTCATTCATATCTATTTCAACATAGATTTGTTCAATGATGTTTATTGCATTCTGAATCAAAAAGAAATACAAATCCTTTTTATTGCTGAAATAGTTGAACAATGAGCCTTTGCTTATTTGTGCATCCTTTACTATTTCATTTGTAGATGCCTTCTCAAAGCCGCTCTTTACAAATTCCTTCATGGCTGCATTGATGATTCGTTCCTGTTTTTCGCTTTTCAAGCTGTAAAAAGTAGTATTAATTATATTCCACTCCTTTCACCAAAATGACCAAAGTGGTCATTTTCAACATAACAAAAAATGACCATATTGGTCAATGTTTTTTTCATATAATAAATTCTTTATTTAACGTTTTATCTAATGATACAGGGGGGATACATTTTATATGGAGGTGATAGAGGTGACTTTGCTTTTCTATAAAGCAATGGAGGCATTCAAGAAGGACGCAGAAAGGCAGAAACAAGAGATCCAGCAAACTGAAAGCTGCAATTTGAAGAAAAAAAATTAACACATGGCTCAGCAGTCATACTCTGTCATCCTTTATGGATGATTTTTTTTGAAGTTTGAATCCATAATGAATGCGAATAAATATGAATTGATCCAAATATTCATTGACGCTGCAGGTCAGTAAATCAAATTCTGATATGACTTAAAGAGAATTCAATGGTGCTTTGTCTCAATGCTTCTATTCATTTTGATGTTTTAGACCTTTGTTAACGCTCAGGTATAGTTATAATTTCCACCGATACAGAACGCAGAAAATACCGGAGTATGCAAGGACGAAAGGTAAAACCCCCTTCATTCCGGTTTTTCCTGTGCAATCCTTTAAACACACCATTTTAGTGATGGCATTGTTTTCAGGATGAACCGAAATTACCATCAAATAATGAAAAAAATCGCAGTCCTTTTATTTATGGGATGCTCATATATCAGTTCCTAGGAGACCCTGGCGGATAATAGTAAGGAGGAACCTTAATCCAGCTTCTTTTCCTCATTAAATCCTTTAATGAGGCACCAAATTTCATTTTCTCCAGCATGCAGTGGGTAAACAGCGAACTTACATCATTTCTTATAGACTGAGCGGCTGCTGTCGAACAATGAACAATGGCAGCCACAGTTTTAATGCTTAAGCCGTTCATAATTTCATCATCCGTCAGTTTAGTTCCCAAAGGAACTGAATTAGGCTCTGAATCCGGTCGTTCTTCACTCGTTGGAGGCAAATGGATCCCTTCTTTTTTCATAAAGTCTTTAAATCTCTGTCCTTGAACATCACATTGCTTCAAGCTTTCTTTCAGGATTTTGACCACATCATCATCTGTTGTCGTATTCAAGCCTGTCTGAATATATACACTTGCTTCATCCATGATTGTGAGGTAAAGCCAGCAGCTCATGACTTCCCCTACGTGAAGAGGGCTTTTTGGTTCATTATCTAAATTTACCTGTAAATAATCTTTTATTGTTTCGATTATAGTAGTCATTATGTACCTCCAATTGAGTAATATCAGCTTGAAGATAAGCCTCTTAAAGCCATGGTTTAGGTAGTGTATTATTGTTTGACTCAACCATTTTTTAGTATTTTCACTTATTTAAGATCAGCTAGCCTTTTAACAGCACGGAGGATCCACGCTGTTACATTTACTGAAGGCAACGAAACTCGATGATTGCAGGAAGAGATGTTGATTACGAGGATAATTTGCCCTGGATTATTAGGGTTTATGCTGAAGTCTGGTTTAAATCTTGAATAGTTGCTTATGCATTGTTACCAATCTCCATAAAAGCTCGGGTTTCCAAAAGTTGCATGAAACTATCTTTTTCCGTTTAAACTACAATCAGCTGAGCCTATAAAATAAAAGGGATTGATTTTGATGGAAGAACAGAAAGTTACAAAACCCTTAAATAAGTTACTGCAGGGTCAATATATGGGAATACATTCTTATGAAGAATTTATTAAAAACCTTGATGACGCTTCCCCGCTTCGCTCTAGATTCATTATGATCCAAAAGGATCTAAAGCATCATGCAGAGCTGCTATCAGAACGAATTCAGGAGCTGCACGGAACACCGGCTACCAGCGAAGGAGTTATTGGCAAAATTGAACAATTCATCAGTCTGATATTCGATCACCCACAAGGTGAAAAGGATATCTTAAAGCATGCCATTAAAGGAGAAAATCTTTACGGAATTAAAATGACGGAGAAGTTAGTCCGGGATAAGCTGGATGAAAAAAGCATGAGTCTTGTTCATCAAATATTAGATAAGCAAAGAGAGCATGTGGATTATTTAAAATCTGAATTGCACTGATGCATGATATAGAATAAGCACGATGCAAGTTGTAGATGAAACAATTTTTCGTGTCTTGCTGCAAACCCTTCAACTGTTCGCGTTTTTACCTGTCATCATGTTAAAATCACATCCTTTGCAGTTCTCATATTAGTTAAATTGTTCGATCTATGGATCTCACTGACCAGTGATCCCTTGATATTCCTCATAATTTTGTAATTAAAAATGCCTGCCAAGTGTTAAACCTGGCAGGCATTTCTCTTTGACCTTATCTGCAGCCATTGATGCTTACAGACCAAAACAATTAGACATTGCACACACACTTTGATAAGCTTGACTATCTGAAAAAATTACTGTTATTCTATTTTCGTTGAAGCAGGCAGCTGCATGGCATCATTATGGATTTTCAGCGGGAAAACCGCTCATTTATACTAAAATTTGTCTTTATTTCCTCTGGAGGTTGATTTTGAAAAACATCCCACTCAAAAAATTCTATTTATATATCATATTGGCATTTTGCATTGCTGCCTCCGTTCTATTTGTTCAAAACAATGACTCATTCTATGAACGAACCATCGCTGAAGTTAAAGCGGTTAAAACTCATCAAGCTGAAGAAGTAACGGATATTTACGATAATGAAGACCGCATTTATGAACAGCAGATAGTGGCAGAAATAACGAATGGCGAAGAAAAAGGGCAGCAAATCCACTTATCAAATCAGTTTTCTAAATCCAAAGCATACGATTATGAAATTCAGACAGGACAAAAGTTATTTGTGTCCATAAAGGAAAAAAAAGCAGGTGCTGCAGAACTAAGCGGAGATATCCTAGATCTGAAGCGCGACCATTACATACTCTTGACAGGATGGATCCTTATCCTGATACTGCTTTTTGTCGGAAAAAAACAAGGTCTCTTTTCCATAATCAGCCTGGCAGTTAATGCCGTGCTGCTTTCCTATGCATTGGATGTATATCTGAAAAATCCGGAAATAAGCCTGCTGCTGATCTGCAGTGTGGCAGTCATTTTATTTACCGTTACCTCCCTTCTGCTCGTAAATGGCTTCAACGAAAAAACATATGCTGCGATTATTGCAACGCTAGCGGCTACATTCTTATCATTATTGGTCACTTATCTGGTCATATGGTTAACTGGCGGGAAGGGGCTAAGATACGAAGAGCTCCAGTTTATAACCAGGCCCTATCAGATGGTTTTCTTAGCCGGTTTATTTATCGGCTCGTTGGGGGCGGTTATGGATGTAGCCATTACCATGTCATCTTCACTGTTTAGCTTGTATGAAAAAAATAACAGCATTCCAGTGCAGGCTCTTAAACGCTCTGGAATGGAAGTAGGCAAAGACATTATGGGCACCATGACGAATATCTTGTTTTTCGCCTATATCAGCGGCTCCATTCCGATGCTTATTCTGTATATAAAAAATGACTCCCCGCTCGGATTCAGCCTATCCATGAACCTTTCACTGGAATTAGCCCGGGCACTTGCCGGAGGAATTGGGATTGTAATCACGATTCCGATTGGGTTGCATACGACGATATACTTCATTAATAGAAAGAGGGCCCAAAGATGAACGCCATCCTATTGCTGTCAGCCATATTATTTATTCTGATGACCCTTATCGGCGGAAAAAAAGGAGCAAGATCATTTTTTGCGATCTTCCTCAACTTCGGTGTGATTATTTTCGTCCTCTTCTTTATGAACGATCCAAACATCAATCCAATTATCGTTACATTATTCGCATGTGCACTAATTGGCTGTATCAATCTATTTTTTATAAATGAAGTGAACATTAAGACGATAACCGCATTTCTGTCTTCGATCATTACTACAGTAGTTCTCATTGTGTTCATTGTCATCATTGCAGATAAGGCAAATATTCAGGGATTTGGTGAAGAGGAAATAGAAGAATTGAGCATATTTTCCCTTTATATTGGGGTTGATTTTGTTAAAGTGGCTGCATCTGTCATCATCATGAGTACAATCGGCGCCATAACAGATGCTGCCATGGCCATCTCTTCGCCAATGAGGGAAATTCATTATCATCATCCGGACATTAGCAGAAAAGACTTGTTCCAAGCTGGCATCAGCATCGGTAAGGATATTCTCGGAACAAGCACCAACACATTATTTTTCGCCTTCTTTGGCGGATATTTAGCACTTCTGATATGGTTTAAAGACCTATCCTATTCACCAGGTGAAATTATCAATTCAAAGATTTTCAGCGGTGAGATGATTACGATCTTCTGTGCAGGAATTGGTGTTACGATGGTCATTCCTGTCACTTCGTGGATTACTGCAATGTATTTAGTGAAAAGAGGAAATACATCCGATAGCACTGAATAGCTTTGAAAACACTACTGCAGCCCTTTTAAAAGGCTGCAGTAATGGTTAATACTTATTTCTATTGCTTATACCTATTGCTTTTTATGTATCAGCATCTTCCTATTAGTTACAAGCGGAGGCTGCTCCAGCCATTTTTCCTTTACCACGATATCAAAGGTATCCTTTGCATAAAGCATGACTTCTGCAATAATTTTACTGTATTGAGATGTTAGATCAGTTCTCATGGACACTGACATGGCATGTGAAATTAAACTAATGTCTACGGAATTTAAAACATTGATCATTGAAAAAATAAGTTTGTCTGAAAAAGGTGCCACCATGGATTCTGTTACTTCCATTCCGACGGTCACGGTTCCAAGTAGCTCTTCTTCCATTAATAAGTTATTGAAAAAGGATATCTGTTTTTCGCTGAGCGTTTTTCCTTTCAAAATATGTTTTTTCAGTTCTTTGTCTTTTACTACTTGAGCAAACGCAAGCATGATGAGAACTGAAAAATAATTCCGCTCGATATTAAAAAATATTTCCGATAATTCTATTGCATTCAAGGGACGTTTTGCACCTATAATTCCCGACAGAAATGAATCCTTTTGAACAAATTCAATTTCTTTGGGATAGTTCATTTTTGGCGGGCGATCATAAATACCCTTACCCAGCATCATCTTGACTGCTTTGCCAAACATTTCTGTAGAGGTATGTATACACTCTGTAAAAAAATCCAGTACATCCAGCCGAACATTATTTGAAGCAGTATAGCTGAAGTTAATCATTCCCAATCGATTCATCATATAAATATAGCTTAAGGTGAACACATCATTGAATAATGGAGGGGCTGACAAATTGACATCCCCTTCGGAAAAGGCAGCCGGTACCGGAAAATTTTCTGAGAGAAAAATTTTTTTGATCTTATCTATTCTTCCTTGCGAAATTTGCAATGACTCTTTTGCTAATGGAATGATTTCCTCATCTTGGAGGTGGTGTAAAAAATACTGGAGAAAACAGGAACCCATGCTTTCTTGTAAATAAACCCCCCAAAGGCCTCCAATTTCTGTGCAAGTCAGTTCAATATTTACCTTCTTATTCCCGTATTCCACAAATGAACCCCCCACCATGTTTTAGTAGGTTTATTATTCCAAAAAGATTAACAAAAAAATCTATCTTTTCATGAAGTAATATATTCCATAGTTAAACAAAACCAATCCCTTTGCATGAAAAAACAAGCTGCTAATTTGCAGCTTGTTCTATAGTTACTAAGATGAAAATCCCTTGAATGATAAACTTCAGATCTTAACTAAATTTACAAAAAGTCTTTTTAGGATAATTTCCTTATTTTACATTTATTGGTATTTAATTTTAGATATCGTCAATACTAATATGAGAAAAATGAGGTGAACTTATGCACTGCATCCTTGTTATCCTGGTCATTATCTTTGCTTATTTTAAAGGTGACTGGCACAATTGGGAAAGATATTATCCTTCCATGCTATACATTTCCGTAGCATCCTTCATTTATGAATTTATATCACACAGCCATTTTCACTTATGGGAACTTGAAAAAGGCATTTTAAATCTGATGGGTGTTCATCTATTGCATAACATCCTAATTAACCCTTTAATTGGATTTATGTTCTTATCTAATATCCCCAGCAGCCTAAAAAAGCAAATTTTCTATTATGCAAAATGGATTGTCTTATTTTGGGCGGCTGAATGGCTGGCAAACCGATTTAGTTTTATATCCTACCATAATGGATGGAATATTTGGTGGTCATTTTTATTTGTAATCATTATGTTTCCAATGATTCATTTACACTATGTCCATAAACTTCGTGCATTATTTCTTTCGGTTATTATTGCAGCTATTTATTTATATTTATTTGATTATCTATAAATACACATCGGGATGCCAGCCAAATACATACAACCTTAAAAAAACACATTCTCAGAACCGTTTTAAAGGTGATCAGCAGCTTCCCCTGTGGAATTTTTTCCCTTAACCTGCTTTAACGTCGCCACTATAAGAAAGCTGACGATCACTAATAAAAGCCATGAACTCACCTTCCCCAAATGAACGAGGCTCCATGCATCGGCCTGATTGGGGTATTCCCAGGCCCCAAAGAATGTTGCGATATTTTCCGCTATCCATATAAAGAATCCGATAAGCACAAAAGAAAGTGCAAGCGGCATACGGTATTGGATTCCTCCTACCTCGTAACTGACCCAGGATCTCCAAAAAACAATCAGAACCATTCCAGACAGCCACCATCGGATATCGATCCAATAATGGTGAGTGAAAAAATTCAAATAAATCGCAGCAGCAAGAGGTACTACTGCCAGGAATGGCGGCCACTTAATCAAGTCAACCTTCAGCCTTCTCCACGCCTGGCAGAGATAACTTGCTACACTGGCATACATGAAACCGCTGTATAAAGGAACTCCAAACACTTTGGTATAGCCATCCTCCGGATAAGCCCATGAGCCCATATGGACCTTAAATAGTTCAAGTGCAAGGCCAATAATATGGAACAAAGTGATAACCTTCAATTCATCCTTCGTTTCAAGCCCCGACCGCACCATGAACCACTGCATCAGGAGACAAATAATCAGCAGCCAGTCATATCTCGGCAGAATGGGCATCGGCAGGAATTTGGTTAAAGCTAAAGAAGCAAAAATAACAACAGGAAATAAGCAGGACAATGCCTGCTCCCAGCCAAAACGAAAGAGCTGTTTCAGTGACCGAATCGAACGTGGCTCCTCTTTCCGAATAGTCAAATGCATCTTTAATCCCCCACCTGTATCATTAATCTTCCTTATCATTGCGGTATTCCAGGATATCACCAGGCTGGCAGTCCAAAGCTTTACAAATGGCCTCCAGAGTTGAAAACCTTATCGCCTTCGCCTTTCCATTTTTCAAAATAGAGAGGTTTGCCATTGTGATTCCTACCCTTTCTGAGAGTTCTGTTACACTCATTTTCCTTTTTGCCAGCATCACATCAACATTTATAATAATAGCCATGTTCTCACCTCAGACCGTTAAATCATTTTCTGATTTTATATCAATTGCCTCTTGCAAAAGCTTTTGCAGAACAGCCGCAAAGACTGCTATAACCATTGAAGCAAAAGGAACCAGCAAGCCAACGAAGATGACACCCGGGGCATCGTCTATTTCTGCAAAAATATAGAAAATCGGCAGTACCAGCACATGTAATCCGGCGATGGTGATGGCACAATATTTAATTTTCTTTAAAGCTGTGACAGATAAATCTGAGAAAGCCTTATTTTCGTCAATATAGCGCAAAAGTTTGAAAGCCTGATACAGCGCAAAGTAAAAAGGAATCGTCGAAGCATAAAACACGATGTAAACCCAATATTTAAGGAAAGCAAACTTCGGCAGCATTTCACCTGCAACTTTCCCCAGCTCAGGCACCAAAAAAATACATAGAACTAAAATTGGGACTCCTAATAGAAAAACGGCTATTTTTAAGAACAATGTTGTTACTTTTTCCATAAAAAACACCTCACTTCTTATTTTCAGTTTGATTTTAATACAATATTTATCGTTTTGCAATAAATAATTAGTGTTTTTTATTATATTTTTATTGAAATGTAACCTACTCATTGAATCAAACAAATTAAAATAGAGCATTTCTTATTTCAAAATGCTCTATTACCAATATTCTCTGCTTGCTCAGCAGGTCCTGAGAAAGAGTAGTCTGCAGATGGAATTTATAATTGATTACGGGTTTGGTTAGGTTCATATGATCCAGCGGCCATTTGTTGCATTGCCAACTTGCTAGATAAATGATGGAATGTTGGTCTACCTTTCTTTTTCAGTTCCCATTAGAAAAGAAGTAACTTTCATTCGTAATGAAAATGATAACAGCATGTTCAGGCACTTAAGTTCCCTGGAATGGAAATGGGAAAAGATTTAGCTTTCATCGAATGATAAAGGTCTAAAAGATTTAAAAACGAAATTTACCGCTTTCTCCCATAAAAATATTAGTTCATTTATTAAAACCGATAGTTCCTGACATTAAATCAAATATCATTCTCACTGCACATACATACAGTTAAGGGCAAATATAGATATTGATATATGAGGGAAAGGAGATGGGATATGAAAGGAGAAAACACGCTGGAATATCCAAGAGGAACGATTCATGCAGCGGATTTTTCGGAACTGAATTGGCTATATGTGCTGTTTAATACAATGGAAGAACCAGTCAGGGCAGACCGGGAAGGCGGATTGATTCCTTCACTTGCGAAAGAAATAAAATGGCTTAATGAACATACCATGCAGATCCGTTTGCATGTAACTAATTTTCATTATGGTCAGCAGCTTTCCGCTGCAAATGTCAAATATAGCTTTGATGAGGTGCAAAAATGGGATGCTCCTCACCCGCCCGGCACCTGGATGAATTTTCCTGAAGGCACAACCTGCACGATCATTAACAGCAATACCCTTCTGTTTGAATTTCCTCAGGCTGACGGCTATTCATCCATAATGAATCAAATGCAGGTATAACTGTCCATTCAAAATTCTCTTTAAGCTGATTCCCATAAGAAGTCCAGGAAAAACACATAACATGGGAAACCACATAGTCCCAAGAGTGATTTCCAAATCTTTACTTTGATGGGACCAAGAGCCCTGCTGTTATAAATGCCGCTGATCAGACAAATGGGAGTTACGAGAAGTTTTTTTCTCCTCCTCAGCCTGCCTCTTTAACGCATCCCACATGGCAAAAAAGTATAAACCTGGATAGAGCATCAGCCATTGATAATTAGTCAGAACAATTGCTTCCTGTATTTTTCCGTGAAAGCTTAAACGAATTACTTCATTGAAATTGGAATTGATATGGTCAGTACTACCAAGACAATAAAGAGAGTTCTTTTATAAAGCTTGCCATGCAAAACTTGTGCAAAACGATACTCCATAAAAGACTTTCAATGACTTTATCCTGTTTTATGATCATGTGGCTGGATTCATTTTCTCTTTGCCAATTCTTCATGATCGGTCGCAATGGGCGGCTGCTCCATCCATTCATTTTTGATTAATAAATTGATGCCATCTTCAGCTAATACTCCCATCTCAGCAATCATTCGCGCGTAGCTCGCTGATAAGTCCCTCCTCTGGCACATGGACAATGCCTCACCATAATATCCTATGGCAGATGAAAGCAGTGCTGCTATATGTGTCATTATCAGTTTGTCAGAAAAGGGTGGAACAGTTGAATCGGTTACTTCTGTTTCAAGAGTTTTCGGTATGTTTAAATTATCTTCTTCCAACATTGATGAGAGGATCTCAAAGTGTTTATGGCAGAGATGTCTGCTTCTTTCCATATATTTTCGTACCTCTTTTGATTGAGCCACTTGACTAAAGCCCAGTTCCAGAACAATTTTCGCCATTGTCTTTTGCATATTCATATATGTACCGCTAATTTCAACTGCGCTAATTGGTCTGCGTTTTCCAAGCCACCCTGTTAAATATTTTTTCTCTTCCAAAAAGTCAACAGACTGATGATTATTAAAAACCGGCGGCTTACTCAGAATCCCTTTGTTCAGCAAGACATTAGATGCCCGATCGACCAGTTTAAGAGTTTCCCCTATCACTTGCATCATGTATTGCCTCTGGTCTTCGCGAATGGCGTTTCCCATTGCACCGGCATATCTTGTTAGCCCATGAATGGACATGATATGAATATAAATGATCATAAATGTATCGGTAAACAATGGCGGAGCTTCCAGATTGACATCTTCATCCGTAAATCCAATAGGTATTGGATATTTTTCTTCTGTCAGAAATTCCTTTACTTTTTGGAGATGCCGTTCAGATAAATCAAGTGCATAGATAAGGACATCCTTGATGTCTTCATCCTTGACATGATGAACAAAATAACGCAGTATGCAGTGAGATAAGCTGTCATTCATATATTGTGACCAGAGGGTAGCTAATTCAGGTGCCGTAATTTTTGTATGGTGATTAAATGAATCCTTGTCCATTTTGATTGCCTCCCGTTATTTTCTTGGATTAGTGTTACCTTTTGTCAGCTATTTATTTAAAATAATGAAGATCAAGAAAATAAAAGGAGACCATTTCTAATAAAAATGATCTCCTTTTTGAATCCTGGCCAGGAGGTTAACATTGTTATCCAAGCTTGCTCAGCCTCTCGATCGTACTTGCCAGTAAAGCCGTTCGCTTCGGGAACGTTTTTAAATCGATATACTCATCTGTTTCACTGTGGGAAAATTCTCCGAGCGGTCCCATGCCGTCCACAGTTGGGACGCCTTCAGTGGATGTATACGCTGCATCCGAACCTCCACCTTTCCTCTCGCCGTTAATTTTCACTACCGGCTTAAAAAACTCCCTAATAAGCACTCATTTCCCAAACTGCTCAGGCAGAATACTATTTAAACACCTCCTCCGAAAAATGAAAAACCCAACTCAAACCCCTTGAGTTGGATTTTTTACCTTTGTGGAGAACCTGGAGTATAGTAATATGGCGGCACTTTAAGCCATCCTCTTTTCCTCATCAATGTTTTTACAGTTGCCCCTATTGCTGTCCATTCTAAAAAGAATTCAGTCCACATGAGGCCTAAATCATTACGGATAGCGTCTGCCTGTCCTTTTGCGCATGCTTGTGAACATGTAACTAATTTAAAGGCGACGCCATTTGCAATTTCATCATCCGTTAACTTAACACCTAAAGGAACATCTTTCGGGTTTGAATTTGGCTTTGAAGAAGTTACATCAGGTAAAGGAATTCCTTCGTTTTTCATAAAATTGCCTACCCTTTTCACCTGTGCTTCACATACCTTTACTATATCTGTCAGCATTTCCCGTACTTCATCATCAGCAGTTGTGTTTAATCCCATTTCTTCGTACCGGATAAATTCTTCAACTAAAGTTACATACTTCCATAGGTCTCCAACTTCAATCACATGTAAGAGAGATTTAGGTTCATTTGTATTATCAAATGAAATTCTGAGCATATTAAAAATTGCTTCTAACGCGTTAGGCATCTTTTTACCTCCTCATTATATATGTTGTGTAGAGGCGGAAAGAAAATACAAGGATTTACATGCACTTGTTATATATTAAGCGAAACTCTCCCTATTTACAGCAAACAGAGGGATCTATAGATGCAATTTGCAACTCCTGATTCTTAAAAGAGTGGCATAATTGATTTACCATTTGAAAATAATTAGAAAAAGATAGGGTGAATTATATGGCGTTTGAAGAGGGACTGGCAAAATCTGAAAAAGCATATGAACAGTTTACGGAGATAAGCGCGGCATTCGCGGATATCGTTAAGAACGATTTTATTACAACATGGCAATGGTGGTTTGGACTTGCTTTGTTTATCATTCCCTGGCTGGTGTGGTTTAAGTACAGGAAAAAAGACAGCACCGGGCGTCTTCTCTTAGCTGGTTTATTAATTATTATTTTATCTCTTACAATAGATCTGGCAGCATTATCCTTGGGGTTATGGTCCTATCCTATGATCATTATTCCTCTGGCACCATTTCTATTTTTGCCGTACCACTTTTCTTTAGCACCGGTAGGAATAATGTTTGCTCTCCAGATAAAGCCTCAAATGAATAGCTTGTTAAAAGGAATTCTTTTCTCTGCCATTGCAGCTTTTGGAGGGATGAATTTCTTTAACGCCATTGATTTTTATAATCCAAAAAGCTGGTCTACTTTATATGATTTTGTCATTTTCCTCACACTTTACTATGCCGGATATTGGATAACGAGAATGGAGAGTTTACATAGGCTGGATGAGATAAAATCGGAAGGAAAGTAAAATGAAATAAATAAAAGACTTTCTTAATTATCGGAAAGTCTTTTCTGCATCCAAAGTGTACTTTTTATCTCATAAAATCAATTTAGAATGGCCGAATCACTTCCGATTTTGCTGTGATTGTCGCCTCTCTTTTCCCAAATGAAGAAAGGCTGCACGCAATCAGGAATTGGGCAGAGTAGTAAGTTGTCATGATGAAAACATCTGAATAAAAAACGCCTGAAACAAACATATTCCAAGACAGAATGGAGTCCGAGATCACAAACAAAAGGCTCCCGGCAATGGCCCATTTGCTGCCGGTCAGGATGGCTGATAAAGCCATTATTGAAATGACCAGCATGTAGGCAATAACCGGCATCATCAGCATCCCAATTCCCTCAGCAGCTATGGATGCAATCAGCTGGCGGCCAATGAGCCAGGAATATAAACCAATCGGGATTATGGCAGCCAGCCGCAGCTTAGTGATATCCGCCATTTTCAGGAATCCAGTCAAATAGAAAAGATGGCCAACCAGGAAAGCTCCAAGTCCGGCAACAAATGACACGGCAATGAATCCATCCCCGAGCATGCAGAAAAATAAGCCTATAACGACTAAACGCAATGCCGGCGAAGGACTGGCAGGGAGCTTACGGAATGCATAAATAATAATTAGTGCCATAGGAATCAGCTTGAAGACGACCTTCATTGCCAGGGGCTCTTGAGGAATAATGAAAATATACAAGAAAGCCATCAGTCCTATTAAAATAGGAATCAGCAGATTTTTCAATACTATTCATCTCCCTGTGTACGAATGTAATTTGCCCTTTAATTAACAGGTATTAAACCCGATCTAGCTTTTTAAAAGGCTTTGGCGGTAATTCAACACGGATTTCATCACCTGGCTTCACTTCTCCGCCCTCCAAAACAACTCCCATTATTCCAGCTTTTCTTATTAAGTTTCCTCCTCCATCCTGGTCAATAACAGCCTTTAAAAGACCAGGTTGAAAATGATCGATCTGAGCACAAGGATTCCGTAATCCAGTTACCTGAATAACGGCAGATGTCCCAATAAATAAAACACTGTCAGCAGGCAGTTCAAGAAGATTGATTCCGGCAGTTGTAATATTTTCACCCATTTGGCCAGGTTCAATATGGAAACGGTCTGCTAACTCCTCAAATAACTCACTGTGGATTAAATGAACCTGTCTTAGATTCGGCTGGTCAGGGTTTTGTGCCACTCTTGACCGGTGTTTAATCGTTGAACCAAAATGGGCATCCCCTTCGATCCCAAAACCCTTCACCAGTTTTATGATATTTTGATTTTTTTTACTGAAAGTGTGCTTTTTGCTTATACTTACCGCTTTGACTGTACCCACAAGTGAATATTTCTTAATTTCATCCTTCATTTATCCCACACAGCCTTCCTTTTCTTTAGACTCCTGTTACTTATTATTCCATAAAGAATTTTTTAGTCCTTCCCCCTAGGCCATAATGTTCGACATTGTTTGATTAGCGATAAGTAAAAAATAATGAGTCTTTCCTCAATGTCCTTATAAAATCACACATATTAAAATAAGAAATTAGGAAATATAGAAGTAGATAACACGTATCTAAAAGGGGTTAATTCGCCGTGGAGGAAAACCGGATAAAAGACTTCGATCAGATTGTCAAAATGGGTAAAGAGGGACAAAAAGCTTTAAATGATTACTGGGTGGAATACAGCATTTACAATTCCTTTGAATATTGGTTTATGGTTATGCTTTTTATTGTTCCTTTAATAGTGTTATTTTTCAAAATTGATAAAAGAAAATTATTTTTCATGGGGTTTTATGGTTATAGTATTCATATGCTATTTGGCTATATCGACTTGTATAATAAAAACTCCGGACTGCTGAATTATCCTTTTCCTATGATTCCAGCCATTCCAGGTATTTCCCTTGACTCCAGTTTCGTTCCTGTCACATTTATGCTTGTTTATCAATGGACATTGAATCATAAAAAAAATTACTATGTTTATACTGTGCTGACTTCTGCCGTTTTAGCCTTTGTTTTTAAGCCTCTTCTTATAGGTCTCGGTCTATTCAAGCTATATGGAAGCACAAACTATCTTTTTCTTTTTATATGTTACCTAATCGTCATTATATTAGCTAAGGTGATTACGGACGTTTTCTTATGGACAGAGCGCAAATTTAATAACCATCATCATGGATAATTTAAATCATAGTGTTCTTTTATTAATTCCGGTTGTGTATTAATACCAGATGCGTTTCTGAGACTTTGCATGGAGTAAGATTTACATCAGCAATATACATAAAAAATGCTGCCGTAATGGCAGCATGAATTTTATTATGGGATATAGTAAGGCAGTATGCAAAAAAACATTAACCTTCTAACTTAGTTAAGTTCCGATTATACTTTAATCGATCCAATATCTTAATAAACCCAACAAAACCTCTAATAGTGAATAAGGTAAAATTCACACTGCCAAAGGTATGGAAAATGGACCATTTCCTCCACTTAAATAGTCTGGTGTTTTTCTCAAAATACCATTGGGCGATGCTCATTGGGACACTGAATATCAAACTTTTGAGAAAGATATTTCTTAATTTGTCATTGTAAGAAATCTTAACCCAAATCACACTTAAAAGCGGGAAAAACAAAATATCATAAATTACGTTGGTTTTAAAAATTTTTGAAAAAGGGCGGACCGGATATTCAACTCTTTTCGTTCCAACAACATAGGCATCAACAAGAGTGGCAAGAACGCCTTTCGAGAAAAAGACAACTAAAGTCTCCCTCATTTTTTTCCCTTTAAATAAAAATGGAACTGAAAAAATGCACAATCCGAGAAGCAGGTTCAATAATTTTTTCTCCATTGAGAATCAGCCTTTCTATTACAGATAGTACTAAATTCACCCATTTTGAATTTATTTATTCTTGAACCTGTTAATTCTAAGCATTTTATAAAAAATAAAGCTGCCATTTGGCAGCCGGATCAATTATCTTATAGGAATTATTCATTTTAATGATGGTGATGATGCTCATAGCCATGTTCTTCTGCATACTTACGGAAATTTTCCAGATCCTGCATTCCTGTCGAAGTGCCGTCAAGGGCCTGATTCATACGCTCTAGCAGCACTGTTCTCAACTTTGGATGGTATCCGAAGTATTCAGCAATATCTATGGATATATGAGGATAGCTTGCTTTAAACTGTTCGGCCATTTTGTTCATTCTTTCCATTAAAATGCCGGTAAATAAGAAATATGGCAGCATGATGATCTTTTTAGCGCCCAGTTTAATGCAGCGCTCCATCCCATCCTTGACGGTTGGGGTTGTAACCCCCATGAAGGCACATTCAACAGCAGATACATTTAACTTTTCCCACAGCAATCTGCTGATCTTATAAAAATCAGCATTGGCATATGGATCGCTGCCGCCCCGTCCGATTAATAAAATAGCCGTATCTTCATGTGTTTGATTTACATCAAAGCCGGTTTCGGCAAGTCTTGTTTTTAATATTTCAAGGACTTCCTCATGAACCCCTATCGTCTGGCCATAGGTGAACTGAATATCCGGGAAATGCTCTTTGGCATGTTCAATTTCTGCCGGAATGTGCAGTTTGGAGTGTCCGGCATGCAATAGGATGATGGGAATGACATGGATTTCATCTGCCCCTTTTTCAACACAAAGCTGAATTCCGTCTTCAATATTGGGGGATGCAAATTCCAAGAAGCAGGTTTCTACCAGAAGGGCTGGGTCAATGCAGTCTCTCATTTGCCCGACGAATTGGCGGACCTCGTTATTCCCTGCCTCCATCCTGCTGCCATGCCCGACAAATAAGACAGCTTTTTTCATTGTTCCTTTTCCTTTCTTGTATTTATCAATTCCTTTTATGCGGTTTTCATTGCGTTTACGTTCGCCGTGTTCCATAGAGTAAATGATTGCATCTTCTTTCACTGCTTCTTGAACAATGCCGCGGGCTGTTTCTTCTTGCTGGACTGAATACCAGGTTCCTTTTGGGTAATCAATGACGACGCATTTGTCTTTGCAGCGGCCATTGCAGCGTGTACGGGATGTATGAATATGCTCGTCTAAACGGTTTTTTCGGATTTCATCGCGTATTTGCTGTGTGACTTCTTCTGCGCCTGCTCCCATACAGGTTGCGCCGTTGCAGATGAGCAGGTGACGCTGCATTTGTGTTAGGTTCCAGGTTGTCATTAGGTGACCTCCCTCTATTTATTTTGTTTCTCAATCTTGTAAGTTTGGATAGGCTTAGTATTAAGCCCGTTGATTTCCGCTGCGGGCACTTGTTTTCCGCGGGGCGTGCGGTGAGTCTCCTCGGCGCATGCGCCTGCGGGGTCTCACCTGTCCCGCTGCTCCCACAGGAGTTAAGTGCCCTCCGCTCCAATCAACTCAGCGAATAAATCTATTTTGAAATCTAAACCCCCACTGACAACCTAATTTTTGAAAGCTTCCGGATAAAAACCTTTTGCCAAAACCTCAAGCGCTTCCCCAACACGAACTCCTTCAGATGCTGCTGATAAAGGCAGGATGACAAAGCGTTCGTTTTGGACGGCAGGTGTCTGGCTTAAGGCCGGATCTTTTTTTAGGAATTCTATTTTTTGTTCTGCAGTTGTTGATCCATAATCTATCACTGCTATTACATCAGGCTGGCGTTCAACTGCATCTTCTTTTGAGACAGTCGCCCAATTTCCTTTTACATCCCCGAAGACATTGTGGCCGCCTGCCATTGTGATAAGTGTGTTCATGAAGTTTTGTGTGGCGGTGAATACATCTGTTTCGCCGCTGTCGTAAACCAGGACATCCAGCGGCTCTTTTACTTTGGGCAATTGTGATGTTATGGCTTCAATCTCTTGGTTCATTTGGGCAATTAGTTTTTCACCGCGTTCTTCTACCCGGAAAATGTTTGCGATATTGCGGATGTCACCATAGATATCTTCCAGGGTGGGTGCCACTTTAACAGATGAAGATTGTAAGTAGCTATTAATGCCTAATTTCTTTAGTTCTTCACGTGTTGCAATGTTTTTCTCATTGAATGCACTTTCCCAGCCGCCATATAGAAAGTCTGCTTCTTCTGATATGACTTGCTCTTTTGATGGATACTGTTCTGCTAATACTGGAACTTTGTCGTATGCCTCCTGTAGTGGCTCATAAATCTCGTTATCTAAAAATGCTGTACCAGCCATTGAATCTTCTAAACCAAGTGCCAGCATGATTTCAGTCACATGCTGATTTAATGATATAGCACGCTTTGGCGCTTCTTCGTATTCATTCACAAACCCTTCATTTTCAATAACCACTTTCTCCGTCTGCTCCGCTTGTTCACTTTTCACCTTTGCTGTATTTGCCTTTTCGCTTGAGCATGCGGACAATAATAATACGGCCGCTAAGACCAGAAAAGCCCAAATTCTGCTGATTTTCATGTTTATAGGTCCCTCGATTCCATTTAATCGTTTGTGTAAAAAAATAAATGAATCTTTTTGGTAAATGGGTTTTTCGAAACACCAGCCTGCATATGGAAGACTTCTCTTAATGTCTCTTCTGTAAGGACTTGCTCAGGTGTCCCTGACATATAAAGAGCTCCATCGTTCATGACAAGGAGTTCATCGCAATACCCGGCTGCCAGATTTAAATCATGAAGGGCAGCCACAATGGTGATAGGCAGATCCTTCACTAAATCCATTAATTGATATTGATGTTCAATATCCAGATGATTGGTCGGTTCATCCAGAATTAATATGTTTGCCTGCTGTGCCAGGGCGCGAGCGAGCATCACCCTTTTTTTCTCGCCGCCGGATAAATGGCTGAATGTGCGGTTTTCCAGGTGAAGCACATTCGCGAGCATCATGCTTTCTTCCACAATGGCAAAGTCGTCCCGGTTATCAGCGGCAAGCCATTTTTTGTACGGCGTCCGTCCCATCATGACTAAATCTTTTACCGTAAAATCAAAGAGCACCGGTGTTTCCTGACTGACAACAGCTAACTCCTGAGCAAGCTTTTTCTGAGAGATATCGAGAATATCTTTTTCATATAACGTCACGAAACCGCTCGTTTGTTTTAAATGACGATAAATGATTTTTAGCATCGTAGATTTTCCGCTGCCATTCGGCCCAATGATGCCAACGAATTTCCCCAGTTCCACAGAAAAAGAGATATTATTTAAAATTTGCTTGTCCGGCACTGAAAAGGACATATTTTTGACCTGGATCATCCTTATTCACCGTCCCCAAAAGAATATTGCTTTCGCCTAAGCATCCAGATAAAGAATGGGCTTCCGCAAATAGCGGTTATAATCCCGATTGGCATTTCTTCAGGCGCCAGCACTATACGTGCACCCATATCGGCCCAAACTAAGAAAATGGCACCCATTAGGGCGCTTATCGGGAGAACCATTTTGTAATTAGACCCTGCCATCATCCGTACGATGTGAGGGATAATCAGCCCGACAAAGCCAATGCTTCCGCTGACCGCGACGACCACACCGGTCAGAAGGGATACAAAGAGAATGATAAAGATACGAAACCGGTCCAGATTAACACCAAGTGTCGCGGCCGTTTCCTCTCCAAGCAATAAAGCATTAAGCTGCCGATAATTCATAAGCAGCAGAATAAAAACAAGCAGCATTGAAAAAAATGGGATGCCAAGATTGGACCATTTCGCGCCAGCCAGACTGCCGAGCATCCAATGCATGACCGCTTGAATGCCGCCCTGCTGCTTGGACATCATCAGCATAAAATTGGTAATGGCGGATAACACCATCGAAACCGCAATCCCTGCCAAAAGCAGACGAATGACCGATAGGCGTCCATTGACACGTGCTAGGAAAAACACAATCATGACCGCAAGGATAGCCCCTAAGAATGCGGCCAAGGATATGGCATACTCCCCCAAAATGCTGAATGCACCAAGTAAAATGACAGATGCAGCTCCAACGGATGCTCCGGAAGATACTCCGAGAATATAAGGATCTGCTATCGAGTTTTTCACTAATGCTTGAATGGCTGCGCCGCAAATGGCCAGGGAAGCACCTACTATGGCCGCAAGTACAATACGAGGGAATCGTATATCCCAAATAATAACCGTTTGTGCCTTGGAAGCATCTGTTTCTGTGAATACACCCAGCTTGGAGAATAGCACTTCCCCAATAAGGCGCGGGGTAATATCCACAGATCCTACCATCACGGCAAAAGTCATGGAAGCAAGCAGCCCCGCGGCCAGTGCAGCCATCAGTAATGTAAATCGTGCACTAGTCATATATGCTTTACAGGCTCCCAGCTGATGATTGCTGCATGGAAAGGGTAACGGTACACATACTGGCCATCCTCTTTGGAAATAAATCGTTCCAAGGATGCTTCCACATGTGCTTGCTCAAACCGGGGAGATAAGATTTTCTTGCTCTGGGCATTAATTAATTGCTGCCATGTATCATAACGATGCTCCCGCTCAAGCTTTATCATTTCACAATCTGCATAAATGTCTAGCTGGTACAGCATGTTGACGATCGTGATATAATCCCGGCGCGGGTATTTAATGTCATAGCCAAACTGCTCATCCAATAGGACGTAATGAGGCTGAATAGGCCCTGTTGTTAAGCCGATAATGGCACGCTTTTTTGCCAGCATGTTCATTTTCTTCAGCGCTTCATTCATTTCATACATCCGATAAAAGCAGTTCACCCCCACCACGACATCGTGCGGCTCCAATTGTGCTTCTTCCCATTTGCTGTGGACAAACTGGATAGGCCCATCCTCTTCAAAGTACTGCTTTAAGTATGCGAGCACACTCTTTGAACCATCGACAAGCGTTAAGCTTCTGACATCCTGGCTGAGCGGAAATGTATAGTTGCCCCATCCCGGACCTAATTCAATACAGGTAGAGTCTTTCGGGATGTGCGGCCTCATTTTTTCGTAAATCTTTTTGGCATACTCATCTGTCTGCTTGTATCTTTTTTTCTTCATGGACTGCATCCAAAAGGCTTCTTCCAGCTCATCATCAACCATTCGCTCCGGCATCCTGCCATGCCAGTCCAGCATGCCTTCCTTCCAGAGCTTATCAAAATCGTATTGCAAAGGGGATTCTTTAATCATTGAAATTCTCCTCAATTTCTAAAACCTAAATAGATACAGCGTCCTAAATTCTCGGGCTGGCTGCTTAAAACTCCAGCCCCTTCATGGCTTTAACATCCTGTTCGGCATAATAATGCTTGGTGGCATCGATGGTTGACACTAAATCGGCTAATTCGAGAATGGCAGGATGTGCGGAACGCCCTGTGATAACCAGATGCATCTTTTTTGGACGGTTTTGAATGGCGTCTACCACCTCGGATAACGGCAGCACATCGTCAATTGGAAACCGTGTGATGGCCAAGGCATTATTCAGTTCGTCGAGCACTAATACATCTGTTGTTTCATCTTTTAGTTCATGTTTTACCGTCTGCCATGCGATCGCAAGTGCTTGTCGATGCTCCTCCGGAGTTTTTTTCCATGTAAACCCGATTCCTAATTGAACAGTTTCAACACCAAGTTTTCTTAGTGCCAGCTGTTCACCATATGTACGTTCCGGTGATTTAATAAATTGATAGTATTTAACCTTCATGCCGCGGCCAATGGCCCTTAATACGACACCAAGCGAGGCGGTTGTTTTTCCTTTGCCATCGCCTGTATAAACTAACAGCATCCCTTTTTGTGCCATACAACATTCCTCCTTAAAGCCAGGTTGTCTTTTCAGCAAATGGTGTACGCTTTTTCTCGGAGGCAATTTCTTCTGCCGGATAGCCGATGCATAGCGTCCCCACTAATTGCTCCTCGTCAGATGCACCGATAAAATCATGCAGTGCGGTATCATGCACCAAACCAACGCCTCTTGTACGCCATACCATGCCTAACCCCAGCTGTTCGGCCATCAGCCACATCGACATGATGGCACTGCTTACAGCAAAGACATTATCTTTTGTCGCTCCTTCATCTCCTTCAACAATGGCGGATGTCACGACTATGATCAAGGGCGTGTTCGTGATGGCTTTCATGGAACTCTCCACTAAATTCGGCTTCGCGGGAAAGCGCTTTTGCAAGTAATCAAGTGCCACCTGCTCGTAGCGTTTTAAGCTTTCTCCCTGTAATACATAGAAATGCCATGGTTCACGCATACGGTCATTTGGTGCATATGTGGCTGCTGCTAATAATGTCTCGATTTTGTCTCGTTCTACTTCGCGCGATTCAAAGTTTCGAATCGCACGGCGTTTTTTCAAGGCTTCTAACATAATTCATGCTCCTTTTCTCTAAACCAGGCAATTTGATTCCGTACTCCAACCACATCTCCAACCAATATCATCGATGGATTCGAGATGCCTTGAATCTGGATATCCTCTGCAATCGTTTCAAGTGTCCCTGTAATCGTCCGCTGATTGGCAGTTGTGCCCCATTCAATCACAGCGGCAGGGGTTGTTCGGCTTTTGCCATTGGCAATTAAGCTTTTCGTAATGTGAGCAATATTGCCAATGCTCATATAAAAGGCGACCGTATCAATTTGAGCAAGCGCAGACCACTTTAAAAAGTCCTGCTCCTTTTCAGCGCGGCCATGGCCTGTTACAATGGCAAAACTTGCCGCATGATCACGGTGTGTCACAGGAATCCCTGCATATGCAGGCGCAGCAATCCCGGCGGTTATACCAGGAACAATTTCAAAGGGAATACCCGCTTCCCGCAAAATGGCCGCTTCTTCAGCACCGCGTCCAAATACAAAAGGGTCACCGCCCTTTAAGCGCAGCACCTGCCTCCCCAGGTTTGCCTGATCCACCAGCACCCGATGAATTTCTTCCTGAATCAATCCATGCCTTCCCGGCTCTTTCCCGCAGTAAATCAGCTCTGCATCTTCTTTTGCATGTGTTAAAATTTCCGCATTCACCAGACGGTCATATAAAATCACATCAGCCTCCTGAATGCACTCCAATCCGCGAATCGTCAGCAGTTTAGGGTCACCTGGTCCAGCTCCAACAATATAGACAAATCCGCTCATTGCTCTTCTCCTAAACGCTTAAGCAGCCAGGCTTCACATTTTTGCATATCGCCTTGCTCCACCCACTTCAAAACTTGAGGATCCAAAAGCTCTGCCAATAGCTGCTTTTTTTCATCCCCCGTAAACTTCACTAAGATTCGCTGACGGGCTTCCTTTAAAAAAGATACATACTGCGCATAATGCTCTCCATATTCCTCTGCTAATTCTGACTTCACTTTGCGGGTCAGACCGGGGCTTGCGCCAGATGTTGATACGGTCAAAACGAATTCACCGCGTCGGACAACTGCGGGATTAATGAAATCAATACGGCCCTTTGCATCTGCACGGCTGAGCAGCTGCCAATGCTGTGCTGCTTCTTCCACTGCATTGTTTACTTCTTCGTCGTTTGTTACGGCAAAGATCAGGGCCGCGTCATCTAAATCAGCCGGTTCGAACGATTTTTCTTTCCATGTCACAAGTCCTTCATGGATATACTGCTCTAATTTTTCAGTAACCACCGGGCTGATTACAGTAACTTGCGCTTTCGTTGGCAGGAGTGCTTCTGCCTTCTGGCGTGCCACATGTCCACCACCGACAATGACCACCTTTTTATAGTCAAGATTCATTAATAACGGGAAATAATTCATGTTCTGCCTCCAAACAAGCTGCCAGCCAATTTTTCACAAGCTGGGGATTCGATGCAAAATGAAAGTGTGTATAGCCGGCTACAAGATTATCAGTTAAATAGCCTTCCCGCTGAGAGCGGAAGCGGCCTTTGCTAAAGTAAGCCGGTGATGAAAGCTCTCCTTCATATGATGAGTAATGGAATTCATGCCCTTTTGCCTGCTCTCCTTCATTCATCAGGAAGTTGCCCGGAACACCTGTAATTTCCCGATATCCGAGTGCAGCCAATTTATCCTGCATCCTCACCCGGCCCGGAATCACACCGATCATCGGGAATGCCTGTCCTTTTCGATCCGCAATTTCTTCTGTTAAATACATAAAACCGCCGCATTCTGCCAATGTTGGAAGTCCCCGCTCCAGCGCGGCCTTGATGGAAAGCTTCGCTGCTTCATTTTTTGCCAAAGTTTCAGCAAACTCTTCAGGAAAACCGCCGCCTATATAGAGCCCTTGCGCTTTTTCGGGAACCTCTTCATTTTGCAATGGAGAGAAGAAATCCAATGTGGCACCATGGGCACGCAGCAATTCTAAGTTTTCTTCATAGTAAAAATTAAAGGCCGCATCTCTGGCAACCGCAATATGTACTTCCTGTCTTTCCGGCTGTGCATCAAAAATCGAAGAGGAAACCGCCAGGACTTGGGCTTTCGTTAGTTCCAGAAGCTGATCAATATCGACTGTTTCTTCAATCGCTTCTGCCAGACTATCAAAATAGGAATCTAAATCACCGCGTTCTATGGCCGGCACCAGCCCCAAATGACGGCTTGGCATCTTGGCTACAGCTCCTTTCGGGAGATAGCCAATGACAGGAATTCCGCATTCTTGTTCAATCGCTGTTTTGACAATGTCAAAATGGCTTCTGCTTCCTAATTGATTGGCAATGACACCGACGATATGGGAGTTTTCATCAAGCATTTGAAAACCTTTTACAATCGCCGCCGCACTTCTTGCCATACTTGCGGCATTGACAATTAAAATGACGGGGCTGCTTGTAATCTCGCTAATATGAGCTGCAGACCCTTCATTTGATAATGGGGATTTGCCATCATAGAATCCCATCACCCCTTCTATAATCGCTGCATCTGCATCATTGCTCGCTCTTGCGACAATGGCGCGGACGGTATCATGGTCCATCATGAAACTATCAATATTCCGGGAAGGGCGTTTCGTGACAGCTGAATGATACGCCGGGTCAATGTAATCAGGACCGCATTTAAAACCCTGTACGTTTAACCCGCGCTTCATCAGCGCACGCATAATACCGATGGTGAACGTTGTTTTTCCGACACCGCTTCCTGTTCCTGCCAGAACAAATCGATTCATCCTCTTCCCTCCTCAAAGTGGACGCGTGCAATGCTGATGGTCACATTGCCGCTTTTCTTTTTCTCCAGCAGCAATTCCTTCGCATTCGCATACCTCATGGACGCCGGTTCACTGACCCCATACGCGCCTGTATATTTGAAGACGGTGTCCGACGGATTCTGCATCGGAGTCTCATTCAGCTCTTCAGGTGTGTATGTAACAAACGGCCAGTTATATTTAGATGTTAATTCAAGCAGGCCAGCCTCGTTTTTCTTTAGATTAATAGACGCAACGGCTTTCACACTTTTCTTGCTCAACTTCATTTCTGCCAATGTTTCATCAATGACTTGTTCAATCTCAGCCATTGATGTTCCGCGATTGCAGCCTATGCCGAGAACAATTGATTTGGGACGGTACAGGACCCCGTTTTCAAGCAGCACCTCTTCATGCGGTTCCATAAGGCGATCTGTAATAAGCAGTGCGGCTTGCGGCTTTGCATTGATGGCTTCCTCTATTGATGGATAAATCTTTAGATTTTCCGGCAATTCCCGATCATACGTCCACCAGTTCTTCTCCCCGGTTTCCTGCACGATCGCCACATGTTCTTCATTGACAACCGATGCACTGACAGGTGTTAATTTTTCTTCGCTATCCCACACCCACCCAAATTGGGCTCCAAATAAATCGACGGGAATTGTTTTTTGAACATCTGATGCGGTGGTCACAACGGGCGCCGCCCCAATCGCATGGGCAAATTCATGTGTTAATGCATTGGCACCGCCAATATGGCCGGATAAAACGCTGATGACATACTGGCCTTTATCATCAACCACCAGCACGGCAGGGTCTTTCTTTTTATCGATCAGAAGCGGGGCAATCATGCGGACGACAGCACCAAGGGAAATGATGCAGATAATCCCTTTATACTGCTGGAATAATACGGGCAATAATAGGCGGACCGTGCCATCAAATAACTGAATTTGCCGTACTTCTTCATCGCCCTGTTCGAATTTTTTCATATAATAAAGGTCTGCATACGGGAATTTTTCCGTATAGCTTCTTGCATGCGCAACCCCATGCTTTGTAATGGCAACAAGGGCATAGGGTTTGCGCTTTTCAATTACCGGAATTTCACCTTCGCGCAAACTAATCATTCGCCGTCACACCTTTGCGGAAGCCATGTGTGAATGTTTTGTCATATAGCTTCGAGCGGTATTCTTTTTCATGGATATGCGGGTCCAATGCCCAGCCTGCCAGAATCATCGCATGCTTGCGGATGCCGTTGACACGCATCGCTTCGTCCAGCTCAGACAGTGTGGTGCGGATAATTTTCTGATCCGGCCAGGAAGCACGCTGCACAACCGCAACTGGTGTATTGTCTGCCCATCCGGCTGCCTGCAGTTCCTTTGTGATTTTCTTTGTTAAGGTCGCACTTAGAAACATCGCGATTGTACAGTGATGGCTGGCCAATGCCTGTAATTTTTCACGCTCCGGCACTGGTGTCCGCCCTTCAGCCCTTGTTAATATAAGAGTTTGCGTTAAATCCGGAATGGTCAGCTCTGCCCCTACTGCCGCTGCGGAGGCAAAAACAGAACTGACGCCTGGTACTACTTCACAGCTGATATCGTGCTGTTTCAATAACGCCACTTGCTCCATCGTTGCCCCGTACATGGCCGGGTCGCCTGTATGCAGACGTACAACCGTTTTACCAGCATTGACTCGTTCAGCAATGCAATCCACCATTTCTTCAAGATGCATCCCGGCAGTGCGGATAATCTCTGCCGACTCCTTGGCTTCCGCCACTAATGTCTCGCTGACAAGAGAGTCGGTATACATGACAACATCGGCTTCTTTTAATAGCTTTAAGCCTTTTACCGTAATTAAATCGGGATCTCCAGGTCCCGCTCCGATAATCCAAATTTTCTTCATTTGCGCACCACCATACATGACAAGTAATTTAACTCAGCTCCTCGGAGCTCATGGACATTCCATATGACCTCTTCGTCAGATGTAACCTTTGTTACAACATGTGTTTTGTCCAGTAAATCCATTTCTTCCAATAGATTCAGCATATCGTCCAATACTTTCGCTACTTTAATGAAAACAATCGCATCATGAGTTTCAATCACCCGCCGCATTTCCTCCATATTCCCGGTTGCCGGAATCATCGCGACATGGTCATCACCATCAGCCAGGGCAATTCCCAAGCGATTAACAGAACCATTAAAGGACGAGATGCCAGCTACCGTTTCAATCGGAACTTCAGGATGCATTGTCTGCATCAGCTTCATTAAATGGATAAAGGTGCTGAACAGCATCGGATCCCCTTCCGTCACGAATGCCACATCTTTTCCCTGAGACAGAAAGCCATAAATAGCTTTTGCGGATTTTGTCCACTCAGCCCTTAATGTCTCTTCGTCTTTTGTCATTGGAAAAACCAAACCAAGCATTTCTTTTTCTTCGGGATTTATATACATGTCTACAATGCGATGGGCGTAGGATTTACTGCCTCTTAATTTTTTGGGATAAGCAATGACCGGGCTTTCCTGCAATTTGCGGAATGCTTTTACCGTGATTAATTCCGGATCTCCCGGCCCGACTCCTAATCCATATAAAGTTCCGATTGTCATTTAGTTCTTTCCTTTCTTTGCAGTCACAATAAAAATGGGATTTAACGGTTCGAAGCGTGTTAAATGCAGGATTGGCTTGCTTTTTGAAATCTGTGCCTGCAATACGGATACTTCACAGCCCATATTTTTCAAATGCTTCATCGCTTCTGCGAGATTTTCGATTGTGGCAATATTCATCACGAGCCGGCCATTCGGCTGCAGCCTTGAAAGGCATGATTGCAATAAAAGCTCCATATTCCCGCCATTTCCGCCAATAAAAATCGCATTCGGATCAGGAAATTCATCCAGCCTCTCAGGCGCCTTTCCAAGGACGGCCGTGAAATCTGTCCGATGTTTTAATTGATTTTCCAGGCAATTCTCCAGGTCGCCCTCATTCTTTTCAATCGCATACACGGCCCCTTCCCGGGCTATTTTCGCTGCCTCAATCGCAACGGAGCCTGTACAGGTTCCAATATCCCAGACGATGCTGTTTTCCTTTAGCTTCAGCTCCTGAATACAAAGAGTCCTGATCTCCTTTTTCGTAATCAAGCCTTTATCCGGCTTTCTCTGTACGAACCTATCATCCGGAATTCCCAGTGAGGCACGCTCTACTGCCACACGCTGCTTTAAAATCACCACATTTAATGGATAAAAAGATGATTGCTCCATTTCATCCAAAGTGAAAAAGCGGCAGCGCTCATCTTCCCCCTGCAGGTTTTCAGCAACAAAGGCATCATACTCCGTCATGCCGAACTTCTTTAAATACGTTGAAATGGCCTGCGGAGAATTTTTTTCGTCTGTTAAAATAGCAATCTTTTTCCGCCCGTCGATTCTTTGGGCAAAGCCTTTAATAGAACGGCCATGCAGGCTGACAATATACGCATCCTGCCAGCTTTCCTGCATTTTCGAAAAAGCGAGCTGAACAGAGCTTGTATAAGGATAAATCTCCAATGGAAGCTTTTTCGCCAATACACCGCCAAGCCCGTAAAACAGCGGATCACCTGATACCAAAATAACTGTATTGCGTTTTTCTTGCTGCAGGTCAGCCGTTAATGCCGACAAGCCGCCTTTGATTACTTTTTTCTCTCCAGTAAATTCCGGGAAGAATTGCAAATGACGTTCCCCGCCGACCAGGACATCACATTCATGAATCCAGTCTATGTATGGGGGGAGCAATCCTTCTGCGCCATTATCCCCGATACCAATCATCTTCATCCAATTTGTCAATATTCTCAGCCTTTCCTAGACAGCTTCCATTCATGGCATACAGAGTTGTCGATACTTTGATGCTTGCGTTCATATGATTCAGTGCATAATAGCAGCAGTTTCGGCAAAGGGATTCAAAGAATGCTTCGTTTCCCTGAAGGATTTCACCAACCTGTGATGCCGTATTTGCCTGTAAAATGTCCTGCTGAATTTCCTCACTGACACCCACTTTATTGGCCATACCTGCTAAAAATTCGAAACTGACTGGTGCACTTTTCGAGTGGACCATCATAACTCCCTGTGCAACTTTTGAAAATTTCCCCATCATCCCTACAAGAGAGACTTTGGGAAACTTCTTCCTTGCTATATTCTTTAAAGTAAAACCGACAAAATCGCCCATCTCGATAAAGGCTTCTTCCGGCAAATGCGGATATTGCTTCATGGCAAATTTTTCACTGCGTCCGCCTGTTGTAATGACTAAATGCTCACATCCTGCTTCTTTTGCGACATTGATCGCCTGAGCGATACTTGCCATATAGGCGGAACTGGAAAATGGCACCACCGTTCCCCGTGTACCTAAAATCGAGATTCCTCCAATAATGCCTAATCGGCCATTCAATGTTTTTTCTGCAATTTCTACACCGTCCGGAACCGAAATGACTACTTCAATGCCCCGATTTACTTTATATTTATCCATTGCTTCCTGGACGACACCATGGATCATTTTTCTCGGCACAGGGTTAATCGCTGCCTGCCCGACCGCTACTGGCAACCCTGCTTTCGTGACTCGTCCTACACCGATCCCTCCATCTAAATGGATGCCTTCTTCCTTGGCATAAGTCACTGTACTTTGAATTCGTGCCTGATGTGTGGCGTCCGGGTCGTCCCCTGCGTCTTTGATCGTTTCGCACATGACCCGGCCATCTGCACGATCAAATGCCGTCACTTTAAAAGTGGCATACTGGCCAACTGGCAGATAAATCGTAACTTCATTTGGCACCTCTCCGGTCACTAGTGCCTGCAGTGCTGCCTTTGTCATGGCTGCGGCACAGGCACCTGTCGTGTAGCCGTGCCGCATTTGGGATGGATCTTTTTTATTTCGCTGCTTTTGCCCGTTCATCCGCCATTATCGAAATGGCATTCAGCGCAGCGACCGTCACTGTACTGCCACCCTTTCTCCCTGCATTCGTAATAAATGGGATCCCTTCAAGCACGGCCAGCTCGGCTTTGGACTCTGCCGCTGATACAAAGCCGACTGGCATGCCAATAATCAAGTCTGGTTTCGCGAGCCCTTCTTTCACTAGACGAATCAATTCCAGGAGCGCTGTTGGCGCATTGCCGATGGCATAGATTCCTCCTTCATGCAGACTCACAGCTTTTTGCATGGAAATGATCGCACGTGTTGTTCCCTGGGCCTTCGCTTCCTTTGCAACATCTTCATCCGCAATATAGCAATGCAGGTCCCCGCCATGCTTTTGGAATCGCTTGCGTCCTGACCCGCTTTCAATCATTTGTACATCTGCCACGACATGACGGCCCGCTAAAATGGATTGAACACCTGCATCAATAGCATCCCGTGTAAAAATCATGCTTCTGCCCAGCTCGAAATCTGCCGAGGCATGGATGACACGCCGAACCACCAGCCACTGCTCGTCTGTAAATGGATGCTCGCCCATCTCCTCTTTAATAATTGCGAAGCTGTGATCATAAATTTTATCCGGATCTACCGTTACCGGTACAAATGTTGTATTAAAGTTCATGTTTGCCATGTGTAAAGCCCTCCCAATCTTTGAATCACTTCTTCGAAAGAAGTGCAGAAGTTTTCATATACGAGCGGTGGCCGCTTAATCAAAATAACAGGAATCCCCAATTCCAGAGCAGCGGTCATTTTTTCATCCACCGATCCCACTTTGCCGCTTTCTTTTGTAATCATCAGGGTCACTTCATATTGCTCACAAAGAGCTTTGTTTAATGACTCAGAAAATGGCCCCTGAATCGCAATAATATCCTTTTGTTTAACCCCAAGCTTTTGGCATTTTTCCATATTTCCCATGTTTGGAAGCATCCTGCATACAAGCCGGATATCATCACGCATTAAATATTTTGTGAAGATTTCCAGCGTTTTGCTGCCGGTTGTCAGCATAATCGTTCCTTTATGCGATTGAGCCAATTTTGCTGCTTCCTCATAACTTTCGGCTTCAGTTATGAGCGGTGAGGTAAACTGTTCATTTGGCCTTTCGTAACGTATGTAAGGAATGCTGCATGCTTTGGCTGCTGCCATTGCCGTTTTTGACGCTTCGTCCGCATAAGGGTGACTTGCGTCAATCACAGTGGTCATCTCTTGCATCTGAATCAATTCAATCATGTCATTTTCTGACAGCCGTCCCACTTTACAAGCAATGCCTTCAGCCTTCAAACTGTCAGCTGCCGATTCTGTGACAACGGTTGCCAATAAGGGATAACCTTGATTTTTCAATTGAATAGCTAATGCTCTCGCATCACTTGTGCCTGCTAAAAATAAAATCATAAGATCCCCCTAATCCCCGCATGGTGCCGGCTCGACTTCGATCTTGGAGCTCATATCCTGATAGGTAAAATACTGAATTTTTTTCACACGCTTAAAATATTTAAAAAGCCGTTCATTTGGATGCGCATTTTCTTTGTATTCTTCGATAATCTCCTTTAATAACGGCACCAGCTGATCGGGCTCAATTCCCTCTGCCACCGGCTGGGCAGCATGGGCTGTACGGCCAACCGGCTTTGCCCCGATAAATAGATCAAACTTCTTCTTGCGGTAAACTATGCCGATATCATCAAATACGGCCCGATAACAGGCCATACCGCAGCCGTTAAAACCAATATGCAGTTCCTTTGGAAGCTTTAACCCCCCCAGTTCAGCTGCAATTTTCTCTGCATATGGAATGGATTCTGCTTTCTCCCCGTAGCAAAAATCGCAGGCTTTTACATTTAGAACATCGCCCACTGGCATGACTGTCAGTTGATTTTGTTCGAGTTTTTCCACAATCGACTGAGGCCGTCCAGTTGGAATCTTGATTAAAAATCGGTGATCCGGTGTATATTCCATGGTGCCTTTCTCGCCAACAGCTTCTGCCAATACGCGCATTTGGTCTGGTGTAATAAATTTATTGGCAACCCCAGGCGTTACTGCAAATTCAAAAATATCTTCGATTGGCTGCTGCACCAAATGTGTTTGGTCAATCCCCGATTTCGTTGCCATCGATAAAGCCTTTAAAGCCATATCCATTGAGCTGGCTTCTTGTTTTCTTCTCTGGATCTGCTCGTAGCCGGCCTGTGCTTCCCCGGTTTCCTGATTTAATGCCCATGGCTCCGCTTCCTTTTTTAAACGCTGATGCGGCTTTAAGCTTTGCTTCTCTTCACCGAGCGTATACTTTCTCTGATATCCGCGAGGCGTAATGATTTTATTGTCATAAAAGAAAGTGGAGGAATTCCCGATCACAACCGTTGTCAGCATGCCTATATCGTGATCAAGCATTTCCGCCAGTGTAGTCAGAATGACATTCTGATTCTCGCGGTAAGCACTTTTCACAAGACCCACTGGTGTATCAGGAGAACGATATTTTAATAGGATCCTTTGTGCCTCGACAATCTGCCGTGTCCTTCTGCCGCTTTTCGGGTTATATAATGCGATGACAAAATCCGCCATCCCGGCTGCTTCAATGCGCTTTTCGATCACAGTCCAGGGTGTTAAATGATCACTCAGACTGATGGTGCAGGAGTCATGCATGACAGGTGCCCCCAGTAAACTCGCACATGAATTAATCGCAGAGATGCCCGGAACAATTTCCACTTCGATTCCTTCTTCTTCCGTCCAGCCCATTTCGATCAGCACTTCATACACTAAGCCAGCCATGCCGTATACACCCGAGTCACCGCTCGATATCACGGAAACAATATGGCCGGCTTCCGCTCTTTTCACTGCATCCTGCGCACGGGATACCTCCTCAGTCATCCCCGTGCTCACAATGGAACTTGCTGTAACGAATGGCATGATCAGATCTACGTAAGTTTTGTAGCCAATAATGCAATCACTCTGCTGCAGCGCATCCACAGCCCGTTTGGTTATATGCTCACGATCGCCCGGACCGAAGCCGACAACAAAGATTTTTCCCTTCTTCATAGGTAACCTCCAATTAAGAAAAGCACATGCGCCTTGCCTGCTGCCGTGCTGCTCTTAGCAGGCGCCCTGCGCCGGACAATTCTCAAAATTCATTGCTTCTTGCCAAATAAAAAATGCCTGCACTCCTTTTCAAAGGAATACAGGCATATGAAATGACAGTATAAAAATTAGCATACTGAAACTCAAAAACAATTGATCATAATTGTCCCGCCTATACTTCTCCCTCCGAAAAGCAAGTGTCGTTTAAATAAGCAGGTTTCCTGACTTAAGCTTCTTCTTACTCTTACACCTTCCCGATTTCTCAGTGGCATTGTAATTTCATCAGCTTTTACAGTAGCGGGGGCTGTACCAGACTTTCACTGGTTTCCCTTTTACCTCACCAAAGTGAGCACTTATTCAAATTGATATATTAATTTTTTACTAATATAACATATAATGACCAATTTTGACATATTATTTTTTTCTTAATTTTTTAAATGCTATGTTAATGCCTTTGACTTTTTGAAATAGGATTTGGTAAAAAGACCTTATTTCTGCTATTCAGGAGTTAATTTTTGCTGGGATATAATTCACAAAGTTAGACCAAATAGATGTTGTTTAATTTATTTAAAATGACCGATTGTCCCTTTGACATTATTAAAATCATGCCGTTTATACTGGACCATAGATACCATGCCAATAATTGGTCCAATCGCTAAACAGGCAAAGACCCACTCCCAGCCAACTAACCTCTGTATAATTGGGATTAAATTTATAGAAAATATAGTGATCAGGAAACCAATGCACATTTGAAAAGTCAGGGCTGTTCCTACATACTCAACTTCTGCAACTTCTGAAACTGCGGCAGAAAACTGGGCAGAATCTGCGATGACAGACATTCCCCAAATGATAGAAAGGAGTAGAGTTAACCAAATATATTGACCAAAAGTAAAGCCAATCAAGATACAGCAAATGGCACTGATACACATAGAAATAATCGTTAGATTTGCTCTTCCAATTTTATCTGAGACTAGCCCGCCTGCTACACAGCCAATCCCCCCTGCAATTCCGATAATAATAAAAGAGGACAATGCAATGAACCAGGGAGGAATCCCTGGAGAATAGCTTGTAAAACTAGCAGTCAAAAAGATGGGAATCCAAGTCCACATCGCATACAATTCCCACATATGCCCAAAATAACCGTAGTTCGCAAGCATTACTGGTTTATTCGAAACTACCTTTTTTATTAATTTAAAAGAGAAAGGTAATTTTTTCGTTGTTACTGGAGCATCTGTTAAAACCCAATTGACAATTACAGCTGCCAGGAGAGCCAATATTGAACTGCAAATAATCACTAATTGCCAATTTAAAGAAGAAGAGAATATAACAATAAAATGTGGCAAAGAGGACCCTAGAGTTAAGGCGGCTATTAATATACCAACTGCAAGCCCGCGTTTTTTCGGAAACCATTGAGATAAAATTTTAACAGCTGTCGGGTATACACCAGCGAGTGATACACCGGTTAATATCCTAAGCAGAATACCGAAAAAAGCCTGATCTGCCAATAAAAGCAAGGCATTCAATAGCGCACCCAGAAACGCTGAAACGGCAAGAACCTTTCGGGGATTAAAACGATCTGCTATCCCAAAATATGAACTAACTAATGCACCCATTACAAAGCCAATTGGGACAGAAGCAGACAGCCATGCTTCTGAGCTGGAGCTAAGATTCCATACTTGAATCAGTTCAGGGGCTATAACAGAAGCACTAAACCACAAGCTTAATGCGCATAATTCAGCTAATCCAATCCATCCTAACGCTCTCCATGAACCTGGAATCATAATATCCCTCTTTCAAATAAAGCATAGTATTGGAGCTATATTGAAAATCTGAAACATAACTTTTTTATCCTCTCAACAATATGAAACTGCGTTATACCTGCTCTCTATAGGACGTCACAAAGTCAGCATCTCTTAAATAAATCCATACATTGTCAACCTATTTTATGAATGTTTTTATATTTTCTTTCCCCCAATCGTACATCATTAAAATAACCGGCATTAAGCTTTGCCCTAATTCTGTTAATGAATATTCCACTCTAGGCGGGACTTCCGGGAAAACTTTCCGATGAACTATCCCATCTTCCTCTAATTCTCTAATCTGAGTTGTCAATACCTTGTGGGTGATTTTTGGAAACAGACGCTTAATTTCACTGAATCGTAAAGTCCCGTCAGTTCCTAAATAGTATATAATCGTTATTTTCCACTTGCCGCTAATAAGGGATAATGTCAATTCTTTTTCACAATTAAATTCTCTATTTTCAATTTTCTTCCTCACTTCGCTCCGCAAGTCATCCATAATATCCCCTCCACTTCCCTGCAGTCTAAAAGTATCCTTTTAGTAACCTTCTCACAAAAAAGTGCGTTCTTCCATAAAAAAGGATTATTTTTTAGAATATATTCAAGATAGAGAAAATTGAGATTTTGGTTTTTTATAAAATTAGGGTGGAGCATCCTAAAAAACACTCTATCTATACGATAACCAACTCACTATTTAAATAGAATGGAGGATGCAAGAATGGCAGGAAACAGAGCAGTAATCTACAGGGGTGCAGGACGGGTAGCCGTGGAAGATATTAGCTATCCGGATTTGATTCTAAGAGACGGACCCGGAGTAAATCCTTTAAATGTCGGCCGTAAGTGTGAACATGGGGTAATTCTAAAAGTCATTACGACCAATATTTGCGGAAGCGATCAGCATATGGTTCGCGGCCGGACGACTGCTCCTGAGGGACTCGTTCTCGGCCATGAGATCACGGGTGAAGTCATTGAGGTTGGACGCGATGTTGAATTTATCAAAAAAGGAGATCTTGTATCCGTTCCATTTAATATTGCTTGTGGCCGCTGCCGCAGTTGTAAAGAACGCAACACGCATATTTGTGAGAACGTTAACCCGGATCGTCCTGGATCCGCTTATGGTTATGTAGATATGGGCGGATGGGTTGGAGGCCAATCCGAGTATGTAATGGTACCCTATGCAGACTTCCAATTACTGAAATTTCCAGATAAAGAACAAGCCATGGAGAAAATTCTTGACTTAACGATGCTTTCCGATATCTTTCCAACTGGTTATCATGGTGCGGTAAGCGCTGGCGTGAAGCCCGGTTCTACAGTATATGTTGCTGGAGCTGGACCAGTCGGCTTGGCTGCTGCCCATTCTGCTCAACTTCTTGGTGCCTCTGTCGTTATCGTTGGTGACTTGAATAGCGAGCGACTTGCCCAAGCCAGAAGTTTCGGCTGTGAAACGGTTAACCTAAAAGAACATCCAAATCTGGGGGAACAAATTGAACAAATTTTAGGAATTCCAGAAGTGGATTGCGCAATTGACTGTGTAGGCTTTGAAGCCCACGGACATGGTGCTGGAGCAGGTGAAGCTCCAGCAGCTGTATTAAACTCGATAATGGAAGTAACACGTGCCGGAGGACGGCTGGGTATACCAGGTCTATATGTTACTGGTGATCCGGGAGCGGTCGATAATGATGCGAAAAGCGGAACATTGAAGGTCCGTTTGGGGCTCGGCTGGGCAAAAGCACATACTTTTGTGACTGGTCAAACACCCGTTATGAACTATCACCGTGACTTAATGATGGCTATTCTAAACGAAAAAGCACAAATCGCCAAAGCTGTAAATGCAACGTTGATTTCATTAGACCAGGCACCAGCAGCATATACCGAATTTGATCAGGGTGCTTCCAAGAAATTTGTTATTGACCCTCACGGGATATTTAATTAATAAAGTCTGTCAGAAGCATTCACTAAAAAATATGTGTGAGCAAATTTTGAGGCAAAAATTATTCTGTATGTGAACAAAACGCTTGAAAAAATATGATCCCGGTAATCTAACCATAAAAGATTAGGAGGTTCATTAAGATGAGCAAAATCACATTAGATTTAGCTAAGCAAATTATTGCAGGTGCTGAAGAAAAAGCAAAAAGAATTGGGGTTTCCATGGTTATCTCCGTAGTGGATGAGGGTGGAAATCTAATTGCTGTTCACCGAATGGATGATGCCTGGTTAGCCAGCATCGAAATTGCCCAAAATAAAGCCTGGACGTCAGTTGCCTTAAAAATGCCTTCTGCAAACTTAGCCGATGCAACGGTTCCTGCAGCTGAGCTTTATGGTTTGAATACAACTAACAATGGACGCCTTGTCGTTTTTGGCGGAGGAATCCCTCTGGTCAATGATGGAAAAGTGGCAGGCGCCGTGGGAGTCAGCGGCAGTACAGTTCCCCATGATATCCAGGTTGCAGAGGCTGCTGTTCAAGTATTTAACAACAAGTTTTCTCAATAATAATTTTCTGGTTAATTGTTATTTCTGTTATCTTTTTGACAAATTAATTTCAAGCATTTAATGGGAATAAGTTATACCACATGTTTTTTAGCCAAATGAACATGTGGTATTTACTTTTTACAGCAAATTCTCATTATCAGATGAGTGCTATGAAATCAACTCGTTTGAAAGTAAGTGTTTATTCGAATAGGTAATTATGAAAACTACAATATCCCTCTATAATTCTAATAAACCGGACAGCCATCATGGTCATCCGGTTAATTCATTTAGATACTTAGAAACTTACAAATGTCTAAGATTGCCTTCACGCACCAATCTCATTATTGGAACGAACTTTATCTGTCTTTCGATTTTTGAAGTAATAGAATATATAGCTGACAAGCAGGAATCCTATTCCGATAAGCAGTCCTGCCAGCTGAGTTGGATCAAAGGCCAGGAATACTAGAATAGAGACACAGAATATAATACAAATCAGAGGGATGATTGGGTAGAATGGGACTTTGTATTTTAGATCCTCTACCTTTCCGCCTGCTTTTATATATTTACGCCGGAACATGAATTGAGAGAGCGCGATTCCCATCCATGAGATGGTAACAGAAATACCAGCAATGGACATTAATAATACAAACACGGTTTCAGCAGCAAACACGCTTGTAAGTAATGATAAAAGTGAAAATATCATGGTGAATACTAGAGCAGTGAACGGCACCTTCCGTTTTGAGAGTTTTCCAAAAACTTTTGGTGCCATTCCATCATGAGCCATCGCCCAAAGTAAGCGGGTCGAAGCATAAATACAAGAGTTTCCTACAGATAAAATAGCTGTTAAGATAACAAAATTCATGATATCAGGGGCAAATGGAATTCCAGCCAGGTCCATTAAGGTTACAAACGGGCTTTCTAATATTCCGAGCTCTTTTGTTGGGAAAATGGCGGATAATATAATAATAGAAGCAATATAAAAAATGATGATTCTAAATAGGACATTTCGAATCGCACGAGGAATATTCTTTTGAGGCTCCTCGCTCTCTCCGGCCGCAATCCCGATTAATTCAGATCCCTGATAGGAAAAGATAACATTCATCATCGTTACAAACACGATGGCGATTCCAGCAGGGAAAAGGCCTTTAGGAGCTAAATGTTCCATATATGGCGCCGGCCTGTCCGCCAGTGGTATGATGCCCAGGATGGCACTGAAGCCTATAATAATAAAGAAGATCACAGCTACAACTTTTATGCCGGAAAACCAATATTCCGCCTCAGCAAAGCCCCTTGTTGTTAAGGCATTGAGTGCGAATAAAAGAAGGATGAATATTGCACACCATACCCATACGGAGATATCCGGAAACCAGCGTTTCATCAAAATTCCGGCAGCCGTAAATTCTACTCCAGCTGTGGTTGCTGATCCAATGAAATACATCCAGCCTAATGAGAAACCAGCCGAAGGACTAATGAATTTACTGGCATAGGTCTGGAACGATCCCGTAACTGGCATGTACACAGCAAGCTCCCCCAGGCAAACCATGACAAGATACAGAATGACCCCACCGAATAAATACCCGATTAAAGCCCCTCCTGCCCCTGCTTGATTGATCGTGTAGCCGGCGTTTAAAAACAATCCGGTCCCGATTACTCCACCCAACGAAAGCATAAACAAATGACGGCGCTTCATCGACCGGTTTAATTGATTCTTCTGACCCTCTTGCTCTACCATCTAGATCACATCCCTTAATTAGATTGGCATCAGGCACATTAAGCTTGCGCGAATTGTCCACCTGCATGGACAAAATCGCCATTTTGTCAACTAGTTGCGCCTGAAACCATTAGGTGCTTTTTTGCCAGCATTTTGACCATCCCTTCTACAAGGGCAGGTACTTCTTCGAAGGCGCTTTTGATGTGAAGTCGTTCGGTTCGTTTGTGAGCGTCTTTTCCGAATGGGCCTACGTTTAGTACCGGTGCCTGAAGCTGTGTCATTTCATCGAATGGAATGCTGTAGCTGCTGCCCCAAACCGGCGTGTTTTCTTTAAATACGATCCAGCCGTCACCAGCATCCTGATAATTGACATAGCTCAAATCGCTAATCCCATTAAAATAGTGAACTTGGTTAACAGGCAGTCCAAACTTTTCAAAGCCTTGTTGTTTTACATATTCGATGCATTCTGTGACCAGCTCATCTTCAGAGGAATTGACTGCCGGATAATAAGGCGGTGCATAAAGCAGAACGATTGCGGGTGTCAGCTCCTGACACTTAATGATTAACGCATCAGCAATTCGGATAGATTTCTCCCGGTCATCCCATTCCGCTTTTTTCTGTACGTAGTCTTTGATGCCCGCAACAAAAGCTGCACCAAATTTTCGAATAGCATGCTTTTCCAGTTCTTCATAGCGCAGCACACGCACCTCACCTACGGGAGATACATTCTGTTCACTGCAGATTTCTTTATAGGCTTCATTGCAGATATGAGCTGCTTTTAGCGCTACCTTTTCGAATATATCCATGATTTCACCGGCATTCCGTTTCATTAAAAATACATTGTACAAAGCCGCTGAACGATAAGGTGTTTGCGCGGAATACTCCAGACGAAGATCCTTTTGCTGCAGTGTCACCGGAAGCGGAGTCTGCTCTCCCTTCTCTGATTCCTGCAGCGCTGTATTCCACTCCATTCTTTGTGTTAAAAACGAGGCAATATAAGGCGCTGTTATACCGCTGAGCGGTTCCCCCACATGCGTTTCTTTTCCATAAAAGAGTGCGGCCGGCATGATTTTACCAATAGAGCCTGAATACACATAATAGTTTCTGTCACCCGGTTCCTGCGTAAATACCGGTTCCCCATTCAAGAAAAGCTTATAGGTGAGCTGATGTTTTTCCTTCAATTCTAAAAGTTTCTGAACAGCTGCCCGCATTCCGGATGAATTCACTTCTTCGTCAGGAACCGTCAGCAAAATTAGATTAATAGGCCAGCGTTCAACAGTAGCTTTTTCTAATAATCCCATATGCATGACAAGCCCCATTTTCATATCCATCGTGCCCCTGCCAAATAAGAACTCTCCCGAGAGAAGATCCTGCCTGGCTTCTTCCGGAAGCTCATCTGCCCTGGAATGAAGCAATTTCGTCAATTCCTCCGGGAGATGCGCGTACTCCTGAAGATCGCCATATTCTTCGGTATTTACTGTATCAAAATGGCTGATTAACACGATCGTTTCCGTGGCATCAGGGTGTTTATATAAAGCGGTTACAAACCGACGGCCTAAATCGGCATCATGGAGCCCCAAGTGATCAGGATTCTCCCGAAAATAGGTCAACTCCCTGAGCTTCGCTGTCACCTTAAAAGAAAATTCACGCTCTCCCTCCGTAAGTGTCATGCTTTTCCAGCTTACTACTTCACACAATAACCTGCGCAATGCATCTGGGGTTCCCCACCTTAGCTGTGTCATAACTAAACGCTCCTTCTATGCGAAATAAAATGACTCTTTTTTAACTATTTTTTAAAAACGCAGTGACAAACAGCTTAAACCGCCATCAAGTTTACGGAACTCAGATGTATCAAGTTCAATCGTCTGGAATCCCGCCTCATTAATTTTTTGCTTTGTTTGCGGGTAGCCGGACGGGACGATGATATAGTCATTGACGCGAATGCAATTTGCTGCATATTCCTCTTCAGGAGGAACAACAATTTTTTGATAGGTATTGAAATCCGGGTGGTTGACAAATTCTCCTGCAGCGACAATCGTTTGGTTGCCTAAATAAGCTATTCCAGTTTTCAGGTGGAAGAATTTCTGTAATGGAACGATGGTAGCATTATAGTCTTGGGATTCTAATATTTGTTTAAGCTGCTCGGCTCCTTCCTGGTTCGTCCGGGCAGAGATTCCGATGTAAAAATGATCTTCGATTTGTAAAACATCGCCTCCGTCAAGTGTTCCAGGCGCTTTAATATAGTAGATCTTATCAAAGAAGGATTTGACTGCCGGCTCTATTTCGTGAATTTCGCCATTTCTTTTTTCCGCACCAGGGTTGGAAATAACTGCGAACTCTGCAGTTAAAACAGCTGTATCTTCTACAAAGGTAGAATCCGGAAATTGATCATTGCTTGGAAGCACAGTTACTTCTGTACCGCATGCTTTAAGTGCTTCAATATAGGCATCATGCTGCTGTAATGCTTTTTCTAAAATAGGTGTTCCAAGGTCAGATGTTGTTAATCCATTGATAAAAGTTGAGCCGGGTCTTTTTACAATTGTGTTATGAAACATTTTTGCACCTTGTGCTGATTTTGTTGCCGATTCTCTTAACATGTATTATTCCTCCATCATTTCTCTGATTTGTAAGCTTTGGTTAAACACGTTCCACAGGACATGTGAGGCATGTTGGCCCGCCAGTGCCTAAATATGAAATTTCATTACCTTCATATTCATAGACAGTCGCTCCTGCATCCAATAGTCCCTGTTTGGTTTGAGGATTTCCGGAAACTATGACACAAATGCGCGGTGCAACAGCCAGTACATTACAGCCGAGCCGCCGGTATTCATCGTCCGGTACTTCAACAAGCTGGAAGCCGCGTTCCAGAAGCATCTGTCTTAGAAATACCGGCATAAGCCGTGAATATACCACTGCAAGATTTTCATCCACGATGCTTATAAATGACATAAGGTGCAGACACTCCTCTTCTCCTTGATCGTGCGGGAGCTGGACAACTATACATTCATCAACTATATCCTTTGTCATTTCTTTAATTTGGCGAATCGCCTCATCGTTTGTTCGATAACCGCGTCCAATTAATAAAGTGCGGTCATCCAGCCAAACAAGATCTCCCCCGTCAGCTATTGCATCACCAGTTAATTCTCCCAGAATGGGGATATTTTTTTCCTGTAAAAATTCTTTATAAATTTCTGCTTCAGGCTGACGTAATTTTTTCCCTGATTTTAAAATCATTGCGCCTTTTTCCGTAAATTTAACGGGATCATGGGCATAAAGCGAATCCAGCCCCACCTTTTCTGAAACCGGCAGAAATTTAATATGGCCGACATGCTTCTTGATTATGGATAGAAATTGTTCGTATTCCTTCTGGGCTTTCATATAATCCGGCTCACTGATATAGTTAAACTTTTTCCACTCACTTCTTAAATGCTCCTGGCTGATAAAGGCTTCTTTTGGATGCTTTACAATGACAGTGTTTAGCTTTTTGTACATCGAAGTCACCAATTGGCTTAACCTCCTTTTTCCACATATCGGAATAGATTTCCTCTGACAGGAAAACTTATAATATGATATTATAGTGATAGATTCTCCATGTCAATATATTTTGAATTTACTGAATAATTTATTTCAGTACACTTATGCAAATTAAAAGGAATGGAAGGATAAAAGATGCAGACAATCGATCGTGCCATGCAGGTAATCAAGGTTTTGTCTAAAAATGATACAAGAATGTGGATTTCCATTACAGATTTATCAAAGGAATGCGACTTGCCTGTCAGTACACTTCATCGGCTCCTGCAATCCATGAAGCAGCACGGGCTTATTCAGCAGGATCCAGATTTGAAACTATATTCTATGGGCAACACCTGGTTAGAATATGGACTTAAAATGTATGACACCTTTGATTTTGTTGGACTGATTCGCCCAGAGATGGAAAAATTAATGCATGAGGTGGAGGAGAGTGTGTATTTTAGCAAGCCAATTGGATTAGAATCACTAGTGGTTGAAAGAATTGATTGTCTCAACAATCCTATTCGAATTAATGATCAGCTGGGGATCCGAATTCCATTGAATATTGGGGCGGCCAACAAAGTGCTGTTAGCTAATATGCCAAACTCAGAGACTGTTAAAGTTGTTAATTCCTTAGTCCCGTCTGAGGATAGAGATTCGTTTATTAAACTATTAAGCAAAGTGAAAAGGCAGGGTTATGGGGAGAGTCATGGCGAACAAACGCCTGGAACCTCTTCTGTCGCTGCGCCTATTTTCGATCACGCCAATGAACTCCTGGGAGCCATAAGCATCGGATATGTTAATTTCAATATCACAGAAGAAAGACAAAACTGCTTAATCGAAAAAGTAATCGAATACGGCTTGCGAATTTCCAATAAATTAGGGAGTTAATACTTAGGGAATTAAAAAAGTTTCATTTCCAGCTATTTAAATATAAATTTATGAAATTATTTAGTGACAATATTTTGGAATGAATAGGAAACTAATTTGCTTGTTAATATAAATTTAAAACGCAAGGCAATTTTTAACCTTGCGTTTTTTTATTATTATTGAGCCTTTGAGGGCATTTTCCAATATCCAGTTCTTCTCCAGGATTTATGTCAGCCAACTGAGTTTTTACCAGTTGTACTAATGAGAGGGAACTGGATAATAATTAGTAAGCTTATACGTCCAAGCCGTTGATGATTGCTAATACTTGATAATCTGTCCATTTGCCATTAATCTTTAGATTTTCTTTAGCAATACCTTCTTTTTTTAACCCGGATTTGCTTATAATCCTATTCAATTCTATCTATTTCAACAAGAAAAAAGCCGCCTGGTTTGGCAGCTATATTTAATTTGAACCTCTATTTTATTCCCCTTTAAATACAATCTTCCCATCAACTATCGTGTAAACAATAGAGGTTTCAGATATATTTTTTGGTTCAATATTGGTCAGATCCTCTCCAAGAACAACCATATCCGCTTTCTTCCCAGCTTTAAGTGAGCCTAAGTCATTTTCGCGATATATTTGATAAGCAACATTCTTTGTGTATGACTGCAGCATTTCCTTTACAGTAAGAGCTTGATCAAGGTTGCGAACCAAATCAGTATCTTGCTCTTCTGGATAAGGACTATTTCTTGTAGCTCCTGTTTCTATTGCGTTCAATGGGCGATAATCAGGGGTAGGCGGATAATCGCTGCTGCTGGCAATCGTTACTCCGGCATCCCACATTTCTCTAGCCGGATACATGGCTAATGCACGTTTCTCCCCTATCATGGCCTTTTCCAAGTCATAGTACTGATCTTTGTAAAACCAAAAAGGCTGCAAGCTCGCAATAACACCTAAATTCGCCATACGGGAGATGTCACTATCCTGAATCGCACTGATATGAGTAATCGTGTGGCGGGAATTGTGCTCTTCATTTTCTTTCTTTGCCAATTCCAGGGCATCAAGGCCCATTTTAACTGCCCCATCGCCGATTGCGTGAATGTGTACTTGTATATCTTCCTTATCTAGCTTTGAGACCATCTTATTAAAAGTATCCTCTTTCCAATTCGCATCACCGTGGTGGTGGGATCCCATTCCGGCATTCTTGGTATATGGTTCAACAAAGAGGGCTGTTTTCCCTTCAGTCACTCCATCAGCAAATAATTTTACGGTGTTCACTGAAAGCCAATCTGAATTGTACTTTTTACCAGCATCCTGTATTTTCGCAACCGCTTCTTCCGGTTGAGTTTCCGGTCCAAATACAATTGCATTGGCGACCCGCATGGTCAGCTTCCCCTCTTTTTCTAATTCATTCAGTACTTTTAAACTTCTATCACCGCCTGACATATTCATGACTCCTGTCATACCAAAGCTATGCATTTCTTTTTGAAATTCTAATATTGCCTCTTTATATTGTTCATCCGTTAAGTTAGACAGCGCCTGGACATCTGCGAGCAAATCCATTGCTCCTTCCCGCAGCACACCCCGGGGAGAACCGTCAGGATTACGCTCAATCATACCACCCTTAGGAACCACTGTATCCTTGGTAATTCCGGCAATCTCCAGCGCTTTTGAATTTACCCATACTGAGTGTTTGTCGATAGAGTAAAGCATAACAGGTATATCCGAAACAACTGCATCCAAATCCTCTTTCTTAGGGCCTGGGTTGGTACCATCCGCCTGTTCATACGGACCGTTCACCCATCCATCCCCAGTAATGATTTTGGCCTTAGGATTTTTCTCCCTAAAATCAGCGACTGCTTGGACATATTCTTCATGGCTTTCAAGCTCTGCTAGATATACTTCAAAAAGCTTGGAGGTCCATAAACCTGGCGGGTGAGTATGACCATCCATAAAACCAGGAGATACCATCTTTCCTTCCAGATCAATTACCTCAGTATCCTCCCCCACATATTTTTCCGCGTCAGAACTGCTTCCTACAAACTGGATTTCTCCATCTTTAATTGCAACTGCTTCAGCAAGCGGCTGATCTTCTTCCATGGTGTAAACCTTCCCATTTTTAAGTACAAGTGAGGCATGATCATGAGATGCCTCCACGTCCTTTTTATCAGAAGAATTTGTGTCCTTTTTGGCGGTTACATCTGATTTTTCAGTACAGGCACCAAGTATGAGCATTAATGGAATACGGATGAAAATCAAAAACCACAACTTGTTACGCAATCTATTATTCATCGACATTTCACTCCTTATTGTTTAGGGATGTTTCAGACACACTACTATAAAAAAATCAAAACGTTGATGCTACATCTCTAACTCTTCAAAGTCGATCTTTGGGGGTTCTTTACTAAAGAAGCCGGTTGATATAATTAAATAAACGATACCGAGTAAAGTCCATATTAATCCTGCAATAATGGACATAAAATCCAGGCTGCTCCATAGGTATATAATGAAACCAAGTCCAACCAGGGGGCCGATGAAGTTTCCAAAGGTGAATCCAATCGTACGTTTTGTATTGGTTTTAAAATAATTTGCAATCACACAAATATTAACAAAGCTAAATGCCGTAAATGCCCCTACATTTATAAGTGATGTTGCCATTGTTAAATCCAGAAAAAGAGAGGAAAGCGCCAGAAGCCCAATAAATAGAATATTTGGGACCGGTGTATTTAAATTAGGATGAAGATACCCAAAGAACCCTTTAGGTAAAACGTTATCTCTGCCCATAGCATATAACAGCCTTGATGCACTTACTTGAGCTGCTAAGCCGGAAGCAAATACTGAAAATAATGCGCCAGCTGTGAAAATAGATAAGAAAAGATTTCCTCCAATGGTATAGGCGATCTCTGGAGAGGCTCCTTCGATATCATTAAACACAGATACATCAGGAAAAAGGGACTGCATGAAGAAAGTTACCGTAAAGAAGAAGATTCCCCCTATTGAAGCTACTAAAATAATCGCCCTTGGGATTGTCTTTTTCGGTTCAATCGTCTCCTCCGAAAGTGTAGTGATTGCATCAAAACCGATAAAGGATAAAGCCAGAAGTGCAGCACCGGCAAATAGACCGGAAATTCCCATACTGGACGGAAATAATTCACTAATAGAAATTAAAGATTCGGGTCCTTTAATAATTGATCTTACATTAAGGTAAATGAAGAGGACTCCGACAATAAACTGGAAAGCAACGAGCAGCATATTTAATGAAGCTGCCAGCTTTACTCCAAAAATATTTAAAATACTAATGACAAGAATTAACCCCACAATCCAAATCCAATCGGGAACCTCTGGCAAGGCAGCAGATAAATAGATTTTGGCCAATAAGGCATTGATCATTGGCAAAGCTAAATAAGCAAGAAAAGTGATCCAGCCAGCGATTATTCCCAAATATGGGTTCAAAATATTTTTTGTATAAGTATAAACTGAACCTGCCGTTGGGTATTTCTTAACTAACTTTCCATAGCTCAAAGCCGTAAAAAGGATTGCAGTAAAAACGATAATATATGCTGCCGGCACATGCCCTGAGGATACATCCGAAGCAATTCCGAAAGTATCAAATACAGCAAATGGAGACATATAAGCAATTCCAATTGCGACAACATGCTTTAATTTCAACCTTCGCTGAAGTTGATTCGTATCATCCATATAAACACCCTTTCCCTCTATATTGAATCCGCTTTCATTTCGAGAAGAATTTTACCTAACAGCCTTCGATTAACATTCTATTTATTGAAGGCCATTAAGTAAGGCTAATTACTCTAAGTTAACCCATACACTCTTTACTTCCGTGTAGCTATTTAATGCATATGACCCCATCTCGCGGCCAAATCCGGATTCTTTATATCCTCCAAAAGGTGCAGCTGCGTTGGTGATATTATAGCAATTAACCCACACAGTACCAGCCTTTAATTTTCTTGAAATAGTATGGGCATGTTTTAAATTTTCCGTCCACAATCCTGCTGCCAATCCGTATGGGCTGCAGTTGGCGCGTTCTACAACTTCATCGATACTCTTATATGGCATCGCAGCTGCAACTGGACCGAAAATCTCTTCTCTGGCTATAGACATTTCATCCTGTACATCAGCAAATACGGTTGGCTGAACAAAATAGCCTTTGTCTAAGCTTTTTCCGCCTATTAGAAGATTTGCACCTTCTTTTATCCCCTTTTCTATATAGGATGCTACAATTTCCTGCTGTCTTTTAGAGACGAGTGGACCCATTTCTGTTGACTCATCCAAACCATTACCCAGTTTTACCTTTTCTGCATAATCTACCAGTCTATCCATTACCTGGTTATAAAGATGATCTGGTATAAACACTCTTGAGCCCGCGCAGCATACTTGACCTTGATTTGCCATAATCCCGGAAAATACACCTGGTATCGCTTTATCCAGATCCGCATCAGGCAAAATAATATTTGGTGATTTGCCTCCAAGCTCCAAGGTTACTCGTTTCATCGTGTTTGCAGCTTCTTTCATAATGGCTCGACCAACAGGTGTTGAACCAGTGAAAGCAATTTTATTTACCTTTGGATGTTTAACAAGCGCATTTCCGGCTATTTTTCCATAGCCATTAAGAATGTTGACAACCCCTTTTGGGAAACCTGCTTCCTCTATTAACTTAGCTAAATATAAAGCTGATAAAGGTGTTTGTTCTGCAGGTTTTAATATAATAGTACAGCCTGTTGCAAGAGCGGGAGCTATTTTCCATAGGGCCATCATGATGGGAAAATTCCACGGAATAATCTGCCCAACCACACCGACTGGCTCATGGTGAGTATAGTTTAAATGAGTTGTTGAAATAGGAATGGTCTGTCCAGTCATCTTTGTCGTCCAGCCTGCAAAATATCTTAGCTGTTCGATTGCATTAGGGAGATCGCCAGTTAACATTTCTTTAATGGGCTTCCCATTGTCTAATGTATCAAGCTCTGCCAGCACCTGCATGTCCCGTTCCATTAAATCAGCCAGTTTATGCATGAGCTTAGATCTTTCTGCAGAGGAAATATTCGGCCAGGGTCCCTCTTCAAATGCCCTTGAAGCCGCTTCGGCAGCTAAATGAACATCCTTTTCTGACGCAGCATATACAATAGCTAACTCTTCTCCTGTAGCAGGATTTATCGTTTGAATTGTATCTCCTTCAATGGACTCAACCCATTCTCCATTGATAAATAGTTTTTTTGGTTCTTTTAAAAATTCTATCACTTTGGGGTGCAATTCCACCGTATTGCCAACCATCCGGATCTTCCTCCTTGCTTACTCAAATTATTTTGTGACCTTTTTTGAAAAGGCTGCTAAAGAATCATCTACAATATGGATAATTCGTTCCAACTCATTATCACTAGTGATAAAAGGAGGAGCAATCGCAACAATGTTCATCCCTGGTTCAAAATCAAATGGCCTAATCAATAAGCCCCTTTGATATGCTTCATCTACCACACTAACCGATGCTTTTACAGATTCATCAAAAGGAATATTTTGATCTGGATCCTTCATTAAATCAAAACCAGCCAATAAACCCTTCACTCTTGACCCTGATACAAATTCATATTTGTCTTCTAAATAAAGAAGCCCCTTCTCTAATCGTTCTCCCAATATCCGGGCTTTTTCAATAAGACCATCTCGTTCTAAAATTTCAATATTTTTTAATCCCACTGCACAAGCTGTCGGATGCCCGCTGTAAGTGAATCCATGCGCAAGCATGCCGTCATATGATGTAAAGGCATCTCTGATTTTTTCTCTCATGACCACACCGCCAAGTTGAATGTACCCGCTGGTTATCCCCTTTGCGATTGACATAAAGTCCGGAACAACATCCCAATGATCTACCCCGAACATTTTTCCTGTACGTCCAAAACCACAGATAACCTCGTCTGTTATAAGGTGGATATCAAGCTCATCACATAATTTTCTAACAGCCTGAAGATAGCCATCAGGAGGAATATGGACTCCGCCAGCTCCTTGGATTGGCTCTACAATAACAGCTGCAACCTTATCTTTTCCTAATTTTTCAATGATGCTTCTAATACATCCCTCATACTCTGGATGGTTCGTGTCACCAAGTTCACACTCTGTTAAATGAGCTTTTGCATTCACGATATCCGGGTCAGTAGATCCCGAGAATTCACGGTAAACCTCTATACCAGTTGCCCTTTGTGCAGAAACTGTTACACCGTGATACCCTCTCTTTAATGAAATAATCGTTCTTTTTTCGGTGTATCCCTGCAATTGCCAATAAAACCTGGATAATTTAAAGGCCGTATCATTTGATTCCGATCCACCGGAAGTGAAGAAAACGGTATTTAAATCTCCCGGTGTTAATGAAGCAATTTTTTCAGCCAAGCGAACAGTTGGTTCATTTGCATAGCCATAAAATGCCGAAGCATACGCAACATTTACCATCTGATTATAGGCAGCTTCAGCCATTTCCTTATTTCCATGCCCTAAATTTACATTCCACAGCATGGAAACTCCATCAATATATTTTTTGCCGCTCATGTCATGGAGATAAATTCCCTCTCCACCTGTAAAAATAAGTTTTGGGCCTGTTTGCGCCTGTAATTTTGGATTCGTAGATGGATGAAGGAGATGCCTGCGATCTAAAGCGGAAAGTTCACTTGCCAGCAATTCGTTTTTTCCATTCATAATTGTTTGATTTTGGTTCATTTTCAAACATGCCTCCAGTTAAAATAGTTTTAAAAAGCCAATTAAATAAATAAAAGTTAATGAGCCCTTGCAAGCTTTAGAATCGTGTTCAGAAGGACATTTGCACCCTTCTCAATGTCGTCCTCTAAAGTCAATTCTTTTTCATTATGGCTAATCCCGTTAATACTGGGTAAAAAAATCATCCCGGTGTCGGCCATTTTACTTATATATTTTGCATCATGTCCTGGACCGCTAAATAATCTTAAAGTGGAATATCCCAACACGCCTGCAGCTTCACTAATTGCATCCATAACTTCGGAGGAAAATAGCACAGCATCCGAATTCCAATCTGTTGAAATCGTAACTTCAACATTATTCATTACCGCAATTGTGCCTAACTGCTCTCTTAGTCTATCAATTGTACCAGCTCTAATCTCATCATCCTTGTGCCGCACGTCAATCATGAACTCTACTTCACCAGGTATAACATTCGTAATATTCGGTTTGACATTAAGTTTTCCTACTGTCGTTTTCAAACCTTCTATTTCATTTGTTATTTCATATACTTTGGTAACCATTTTAGCTGAAGGTGCCAAGGCATCCTTTCGGTCTTCCATCGGAGTAGGCCCAGCGTGATTTGTCTCTCCTACTACCTTTACATTCAGCCAGCTTATTCCTTGAATTCCTTCGACAATTCCAATTAACTTGTTGTTTTTTTCAAGAATGGGACCTTGTTCCACATGGAGCTCGATAAAGTATTTTATATCTCTTAATCTGTGCTTTTCGTCTCCCATGTATTGAATTTTTTTTAATGCCTCCTGGAACGAAATGTTCTCATTATCCTTTGTGTTATAGATAAAGTCTGTTGTAAATTCACCTGCAACACCGCCTGATCCAAGCATCGGAGGCTCAAAACGGGCACCTTCTTCATTAGTAAAATTAACAATTTCAATTGGATAATCAGTTTCAATATTATTTTCGTTTAATGTACGGACGACCTCCAAGGCGGTTAAAACACCCAGGATTCCGTCAAACCTTCCGCCGCAGGGCTGTGTATCTAAATGAGATCCAATTGCAACAGCTGGACTATCATTAAACTTTCCTTTTCTCCTTCCGTAAATATTTCCAAGGTCGTCAACTCGTACGTCCAGCTTCTCTTCCTGCAGCCATTTAACAAATATATTTCTCATCTTTTTATCTTCTTCTGTTAAAGCCAGCCGATTTAATCCTCCATTTTCTAACGCTCCAATGGAAGAACTTACATTAATCGTATCAAGCAGGCGTTTTCTATTAACCATGAGTTTCGTAGTTTCCATTTACTTACCTCCTCAACTATTTTTAATGCAATTTTTATGCCAAAGTGAAAATCATCCTAAATATCAATATTTATTTGACTATTAATCTGAAAATTAATAATATAGTAATTATTTCGAACCAATTCCGGTTCATTTTGAATCGAAAACGAATCAAACTCTATCGATCATACTTTGGGGGCTTAATATGAGCAAAAAGTTTTTTGAAGATAAACATTTTCATCATATGTTTAATCATTTAAAAGATGGGATTTTTATAGCTGACCATAATGGCATCGCTCTATGGATTAATGACACTAGTTCAAAGCAAATGGGAGCACCGCGCTCTAAGGTTATCGGAAGAAGTGTATCTGATCTTGAAAAAGACGGCTTATTCACCCCGTCCATTACAAATATTGTGTTAGAAAAAAGAGAGACCGTGACAAAGGTTCAAACCTCTAAAGGGCGACAATACTTAGCAACTGGCTATTTTGTTGAAATAAAAGAAGATAAGACCCAGTATGTCCTGGTCAATGTTAAGGATATAACGGATACTGTCAGGTCCTCCCTTCAGCTGGAAAAAGCGGAAATACTTCTCCAAAAGTATTGGGATGAACTCCAGGAAATGAAGGTCAAGGAATCAGAAAAGAAAAACAATCACATCATTATTGGCAATAGCAAAAAACATGAGGAAATTTTGGATTTAATCGGGAGAATTGCATCATTAGACGTAACCATCCTCTTAACCGGAGAGACTGGGGTCGGGAAAAGCATGATTGCATCAATGATTCACAGAAGGAGCAACCGAACCGATAAACCGTTTATTCAAATAAATTGTGGAGCAATTCCTGAAACTCTGCTGGAATCAGAATTATTTGGATACAAGAAAGGAGCATTCACCGGAGCAAACAATAGCGGGAAAATCGGATTAGTTGAGAAGGCAAATGGAGGTACCCTTTTTCTTGACGAAATCGGGGAACTGCCTTTAACTCTGCAGCCCAAGCTTCTTCAATTGGTTCAGGAAAAGTCATTTTTTCCTATTGGTTCCACCGAATTAAAACAGGTAGATGTACGGATTATTACCGCTACCCATCAAAGCCTTCTGGAAATGGTCCAAGAAAAGCGATTCAGAGAGGATTTATATTATAGATTGAACGTTGTTTCAATTCAAATCCCGGCGCTAAGAGAAAGAAAGGATGATATTATTCCTCTTGTTTTTCATTACCTTGAACTTTTCAAAACAAAATATCGAAAGTCCACTGTCTTAGGAAAAGAGCTGGTTGATTATCTGCAGAATTATAGCTGGCCTGGTAATATTCGTGAATTAGAGAACATGATCGAACGTTTAGTTGTCACTGCAAAGTCAGAAATAATTGATAAAAGCGACTTATCGGAAAAGGTATTAAGAGAGGTTCAGAAGAAGGAAAGTGCGTTTCCTCCCAAACTAAATGGCCAAAGTCTTCCTAGTTATATCGAGGAAATTGAAAAAAAGCTGATTATTGATGCCCAAAAAGAACATAACTCCACCAGGAAAGCCGCCAAAGCACTTGGAATAACACAATCCTCCTTGATAAGAAGACTGCAAAAATATAATTTATAAGTTACATAAACTAAAACATGAATTGATTCGAAATCGGTTCATTTATTCGAAAAACAAATTTACCAAAGGCTTAGAAAACGAAAAAAATTGGATATAAGCATTTAAAATTCTCTTCTTAATCTTGGCATGGAACTTGCAACAGAAACCTAGTAAATACAGTTTAAGGAGGGAGTTTTTTAAAGCATCGCTGCTTTCTTTATATAAAGGCTCTGTCAATAATTACGATGAATTACTGAGTTTAGGGGGATAAAACATGGTATTAACAATGAATGGAACACCAAAAAAAGACGGTTTTAGAATGCCGGGAGAATTTGAAAAACATAAGGGGACCTGGATGCTTTGGCCAGTCAGAACGGATACGTGGAGAGCTGGAGCTAAGCCTGCTCAAAGGGTATATGTCGAAGTTGCAAAAGCGATTGCCCAATTTGAACCTGTTACCATGTGTGTAAGACCGGAACAATTCGAAAATGCCCGCGCCCTTTTACCTGAACATATCCGCGTAATTGAAATTTCCTCTAACGATGCCTGGATGAGAGATATTGGTCCAACCTTTGTGAAAAATGATCAAGGTGAGGTGCGCGGGATTGACTGGGGGTTTAATGCCTGGGGAGGAATTGAAGAGGGTTTATATTTCCCTTGGGATTTAGATCTCCAAGTAAAACGAAAAGTATTAGAGATCGAGCATATAAGCCGGTACGATGCAACAGAATTTGTTTTAGAAGGCGGCGCTATAACCGTGGATGGTGAAGGCACGCTAATTACTACCGAACAGTGTGTTTTAAATAAAAACCGAAATAAAAATTTAACAAAAGAAGAGGTAGAAGAAAGACTTTCTGAATTCCTGAATGTAGAAAAGATCATCTGGTTAAAGGATGGGCTGGTCGGAGATGAAACAGATGGGCATGTGGACGAGGTTTTATTTTTTGTTAAGCCTGGTGAAATTGCCATGAGCTGGACAGATGACCCGATTCATCCTCAGTATGAAGTGCTTCAGGATGCATACGAACGGCTGAAGGATGCAACAGATGCAAAAGGCAGAAAACTAAAAATACACAAAATACAAATGCCGAAACAAATAACATTAAGCGAAGCTGAAAGTTTTGAAATTGATTACTCCAGACATAGTTACGAACGGTCAACACACGTGACCTTTATTTCTACTTATATTAATTGTTATTTATGTAACGGTGGAGTTATTTTGCCAACATTTAATGATCCCCAGGATGAGCATGCTGTCGCCGCTTTTCAAAGAATGTTCCCGGACCGGCAAATTGTTACGGTTAACACTCGTGAGGTGTCAGTTGGCGGAGGAAACATTCATTGCATCACTCAGCAGCAGCCGTGGCCATAAGAAAAGCTAAAGCGTCATAGAACTAAGCATTTTTAATACTCGTGAAAACTTATACTCTTATTTTTAAAAAAACTCGAGCTGAATTTTAATTCAGCTCTTTTTTTGTGTGTTCCCCGGAAAAAATGGCTTACATATAATATTTGGCACAATCCTTGCATTGTAATTAGATGTAAGAAGAAAGCCATTATGTTCTTTTTAGAAACTTAAATTTAAAGTATGAGGTGAGAATGATAATGATCGCAAATGAACTTACTTATCAAGAATTGGCGGAATTGGACAAAAAGCATTTCATGCATCCTACATCCCCTATTCAACAACAGCAGGAAAATGGCCCTGCCTATATTTTTACAAAAGGAGACGGCATATATCTCGAAGATGTTCATGGGAAAAAGGTTATTGATGGAATGTCCTCTCTTTGGAATGTAAATATTGGACATGGGCGAAAAGAGCTGGGTATTGCTGCCATGGAACAAATGAATAAGCTGGCTTTTAGCTCCAGCTTCGCGACATTTAGCAATGAACCAGCTATTCGATTAGCTGCTAAAATAGCAGAGGTCACACCTGGGGATTTAAATGCCACCTTTTTTACTTCTGGGGGATCAGAGGCCAATGATACCGCTTATAAGTTAGCAAGACATTATTGGATTTTAAAAGGGCAGCCTGAGAAAAAGAAAATAATTTCCCGAATAAAGTCCTACCATGGGGTTGCAATGGGGGCAACCAGCGCAACAGGCCTAAAGCCTTTCAGGGATTTCACTAATTCCTTGGCACCGGATTTTTATCATACGGATAATTTTTCGGCAAAAGCGTTTGAAGAAGCCGTAATATCTGAAGGACCTGATACAATTGCTGCCTTTATTGCAGAGCCCGTACAAGGAGCTGGAGGAGTTCATATTGCTCCTGAGGAGTATTTTAAAAATGTAAGAAATATTTGTGATAAATACAATATTCTTTTTATCACGGATGAAGTCATTACCGGATTTGGGCGGACAGGAAAATACTTTGGAATTGAGCATTATGGTGTTGCCCCCGATTTAATGTGTTTTGCAAAAGGAGTCACTAGTGGATATGCACAGCTTGGCGGAGTGGTCCTCTCTGAAAAGATATATGAAGATTTTAAACGATTATCAACTGGCACACTCCTGCATGGCTATACTTATAGCGGTCATCCAATGGCATGCGCAGTAGCACTGAAGAATATTGAAATAATTGAAAATGAAAACTTAATTGAGAACGCCAAAAATATGGGTGCAGAAATGCTCAAGGGCTTTAGATGGATCCAAGGAGAGAGAGAGATTGTTAAAAATGTCAGGGCGTTAGGGCTTATGGGAGCTATTGAATTAAATAGCCAACAATCGGCAGCGGGACCCCTAGCCCCTCTGATTGTCAATGAGGCAGCCAAACAGGGACTCATTTGCCGATCTGTTGTATTCGATAAGATGGATATACTTGTATTGGCCCCCCCTCTTTCAATTAATAAGCAGGAGATTGATCGTTTAGTAGAAATTATCCATCATGCCATCTATCAAATAGAGCAAAAAGTGTAGACTTTTATTTCAGAACTGGACTTTTTTAAAAAGTAATTAATCTTGTTCAAAAATTTGGAGGTTATATGCTTATGAAAAAATATCACCTGTTTATCAATGGAGAGTGGGCAAAAGCAAAACATTATAACCCCCTATTCTCTCCTTATAGCAAAGAACTGATCGCAGAAATCCCAAGTGCAACAGTGGAAGAAGTCAATTCCGCTATAGAAGCTGCATACAAGGCGAGAACGATTATGTCTGAAATGCCAAGCCATAAGCGGGCAAAAATCCTTGAAAACCTCGCAGGCCTATTTGAAGCGCACTTTGATCAAGCTGCTGAAATTCTTTCTTTAGAGGCGGCGAAGCCGCTAAAAACCGCTAAAGGAGAAGTGGCAAGAACGATTCAAACTTACAAATTTGCTGCTGAGGAAGCTAAAAGAATTAGCGGAGAAACAATCCCGCTGGATGCAGCTCCAGGCGGTGAAGGGAGATTCGCTTACACTGTAAAAGAACCACTTGGAGTTATCGGAGCCATTACTCCTTTTAACTTTCCGATGAATCTCGTTGCCCATAAGGTTGGACCTGCAATTGCCGCTGGAAATACAGTCGTATTAAAGCCAGCAGGCCAGACGCCCATTTCGGCCTATTTTCTTGCTGAACTTATGCAAAAAGCCGGGCTGCCGCCAGGTGCTTTGAATGTAGTAACAGGAAGTGGCCCGGTCATAGGTGAAAAGCTGATATCAGATGATCGAGTGAAGAAAATTACTTTTACGGGCAGCCCCGAGGTCGGAATCGGCATCAGGAATAAAGCGGGATTAAAACATGTCACACTGGAACTGGGATCTAACGCTGCACTCATTGTAGATAAAAATATTGATATCGACAAAATCATTAAGCGCTGTGTAGAAGGAGCCTTCAGTTATCAGGGTCAGGTTTGTATTTCCCTTCAGAGAATTTATGTCCATAAGGATAGCTACACCAGCTTCGTTGAAAAATTTGTTAAAGCAGCACAACAATTGAAAGCTGGAGATCCTTTAAATCCTGACACAGATGTTTCTGCTTTAATTAATCCTAAGGAAGTGGAAAGAACCCTTGAATGGATTTCAGAGGCAAAACAAAATGGGGCAATCGTTGCTGCAGGCGGAGCCAGTGAAGGTAATATCCTCCTCCCTACTGTTTTACTAGGTGTGAATCCAGCATCTAAGGTGTCATGTCAGGAGGTTTTCGCTCCAATTGTTTTAATAAACAAGGTCAACTGTGTTGAGGAAGCGATTGATTTTGTTAATGATTCCCGTTATGGGCTGCAGGCTGGCATTTATACAGATAATATTCACACTGCTTTACAGGCATCAAAGAAATTGCATGTTGGCGGAGTCCTCATTAATGATATACCCACCTTCCGTGTTGACCACATGCCTTATGGCGGTGTAAAAGAAAGCGGCATTGGACGTGAAGGGATTAAATATGCCATCGAGGAAATGACTGAGCTCAAGCTAGTAATCTTTAATAATAATGATTAATGGAGGTTATTTAAATGATTATTGGAGTACCGAGGGAAATTAAAAATAATGAGAATCGGGTAGCTCTAACCCCAGCCGGTGCTATGAGCCTGGTTAATGCTGGACATACGGTAGTGATCGAGAGTGGAGCGGGACTTGGGAGTGGATTTAGGGACGAGTTCTATCAAGAGGTTGGTGCCTCTATTGAATCAGCCGCAGCGAAGGTTTGGGCAAATGCAGAAATGATTATGAAGGTCAAGGAACCTATTTCAAGTGAATACAAGTATTTCCGAAAAGGCCTTATTTTATTTACTTACCTGCATTTAGCAGCAGAACCTGAACTGACAAGAGCACTGGTGGAAAATGAAGTAACAGCTATCGCATATGAAACAGTACAAGCAGGAAATACGCTGCCGCTGCTTACTCCAATGAGTGAAGTAGCTGGAAGAATGTCCGCCCAAATTGGTGCACAGCTTCTAGAGAAAACGAAAGGCGGGAAAGGAATTCTTCTTTCTGGTGTACCAGGCGTTAAGAGAGGAAAGGTTACCGTCATTGGCGGTGGCGTTGCAGGAACAAATGCTGCAAAAATCGCAATGGGTCTGGGTGCTGATGTAACAATCATCGATTTAAGCCCAGATCGCTTGCGCCAAATCGATGATATTTTTGGCAGCCAAATCCAAACACTTATGTCTAATCCTTTTAACATTGCCAAGGCGGTTGCAGATTCCGATTTAGTGATTGGAGCTGTACTCATCCCAGGCTCGAAGGCACCGAAACTAGTGACGGAAGAAATGATTAAATCAATGGAGGTAGGATCTGTAGTTGTTGATGTCGCCGTTGACCAAGGAGGTATTATTGAGACAGCTGACAGAGTCACTACTCATGATAACCCAACATATATTAAGCATGGTGTTATCCATTATGCTGTGGCAAACATGCCGGGAGCTGTTCCGCAAACATCAACTATCGCCCTTACAAATGTGACAGTTCCATACGCGCTGCAAATTGCCAATAAAGGTGTAAAGAAAGCATTGATTGAAAATCCAGCTCTTGCAGCAGGACTGAACACCATTAATGGTGAAGTCACCTATAAAGCTGTAGCAAACGATCTCGGCTATGAATATGTCCAACCGATGAAAATATTAGCCAAAGAGGAAGTTAATAATTAGGAAGCCGCTTAATCCATTTAGATTTGTTCCATTTTTTTAAACATTAGCCTGGCATATAAGTCAGGCTCTCTTAATGTTTGGCGGATGAACGCTGACAAAATGTCTGCATTCCCGTTTTCCGCCATTTTCATCTTAGAAGATATTCCTTTTCTCGGAGAAACACTATCTTCTCTTCCTCTTCTATTAAACAGTATTAGCTCCATCACCATTAATAAGTATGGACTCTTCTAAAAACTATCTAAAGAAGTTCTTTTTTCTCATGTTTTTATTTTAGTACAATCGTTAGTTTTAAAAAAACCTGCCCCTTTAGCCGAATAAGAAAAAAGAGCTGCCGATCCACACTGAATCTCCAACTCTTGCACCTGTTATTCTAAGCTCCATTTCTTCACCAACTTATCATCAATTAACCTTATTAAAAACTTTTTATAGTGCAAAGCTTATTAACCATCCCCAAAATTTTTCAACGCTGCCTAAAACTAAATATCCCCCACTTTATCAATCATTTTAATCGAAAGATAAACACTAACGAATCCTAATAGACAAAGCACTGCATTAACAAGGGCAGGGTCAAGAGTGATATTAATAAGAGAGGAAAAGTTTTGAAACTGCATTAGGAATATGGCACAAATAACGGTTGGAATCGTTGCCCTTTTCCAAATACCAAAGAAGAAGAGCGGAATTAAACTAATTAGGGCAGTTATAAATGAATGAACAATCATTTTACTAAAATAGGCTGCGAAATCTGCAGCAGTTGGCTGCCCATTAATGATATCAAAAACCTGATCGATCAAATAGGTTGCCAAGCCGGTCAATACAAAGGATACAAGCGTACAAAGGAAAACAGCCAGCGAGATAAAAAGAATTTTCGCCATAACCAGCTTTTTCCGGCTTATTGGATAGCCAAACGAAAGAGATATGGTTTTATTCTTATATTCCTCAATGAAAACCTGATTGATAAGAGATGCTCCAAATAGGACAAATCCCAGCTGAATCGACACGATCAGCTGAATAACAGCGGAATAATTCTGCCCAAAATCTGCCATTACCATCTTAATAAAAAACACTGGCAAAAACATAAGAATGCCTAGGTAAATAATCATCTCACCAATAACCATCTTTTGTTTTAATTTTCTCCATTCCAATTCCATCAATTTAAACAATTATTTCACCTCCATGAATTTGACGATAAAAATAGTCTTCCAGTGTGCTTGTATGTTTTTGTATTTCCTCTAGCTCAATATCATGCAGAATTAAGATTTTTGTAATCTCACTTTGAGACTGGGTTACATCATAAATCCGAACTCTTCTGTCACCTACAATCTTTATATTGGATATGCGGAGTTCATGTACAAGCAAATACGCTGTTCTATCGGCGTCTGGTGTGACAATTTCAATATAATCCGCTCTTTGCTTCCTAATCTCTGCTAAGCTCACTTCATTCACCAGTTTTCCATTTTGAATCACACCAACCCGATCAACAATCTGTTCAATTTCTCCTAAAATATGACTGGACAGAAGAAAGGTAATCCCATATTCCTTGTTCAGCATCCGAATTAAATCACGCATATCTTTAATGCCAATTGGATCCAGACCGTTTGTCGGTTCATCCAAAATAATCAGCTCAGGCTTGGTGATAATGGCTCTTACAATCCCAAGGCGCTGTTTCATCCCAAGGGAAAAATCCTTAACCACTTTATCTTCAATTCCTTTTAATTGGACCAATTCCAAAGCTTGTGTAATAGCCTTTTTATCATAATAACCTAAATATTCACAGTGAAGCTCCAGATTCTCCATTGCTGTTAAATGCTCGAAAAAAATGGGATATTCAATTATACTCCCTACTCGTTTTATGCCTGACTTATTGGTTTCTGTGAGTTTTTTTCCAAACAATAAAATTTCTCCCTTAGAAGGAATAAGCAATCCTGTGAGCATTTTCATGATCGTTGTTTTTCCAGCACCATTCTGACCAAGAAATCCATATATCTCCCCTTTTTTGATATGAAGGTTTACATTCGATACGAGTGTTATACCTTTCACGGTTTTCGTTAATCCATTTGTTTGAACAACGTAATCCATCATTTAGACCTCCTTTATTACTTTTATCTTAATCAGAGATACTGACTTTTTTCTTTCTCATTTCTTACATGTTTCTTAAGTTGGAATTTTTTACATCATCCAGAGGCAGATATGTACCAAGATAGCGTGGCTATCTAATCATGTCACCAAAAAATAGGCAAAAGTAAAAAAGAGCCGTTCCAGCAGAACACCTCTTTCAAGCAGTCTTAATATATCATTTGTTTAAAGATACATATGAAAGCCGTTTTCTCAAAGGGTTTGCTTCTTAAGTGTATCGAACCATTCATTGCTTCTGTTAAACGCTTCGAGATGCTTAAGCCTAGACCGCTTCCTTGAAATTGTGGATTTCTGGCATCATCCAGTGTATAAAGCCTGTCAAATACACGATCCTGATGCACCTCTGCAATCCCTTTTCCTTTATCCCAGATCTCTACAGCAATGGACCCTTTATCTTCTCGAAGTGTTAAACCAAATACTCCCCCATCACTTCCATACCGAATAGAATTAGAAATTAAATTGCTGAGTATTCGATTTAAAGCATGTTCATTGCCGAGGATGTAAAAATTCCGTTCCGGGATATCAATTTCTACCTGAAGACCCTTTGAAAGGAGCAAATCATAATAATCCAAAACATTCTTCCTGCAAATCTCATTAAGAGATATCTTGCTTAATGGAATCATATAATCATTGGATTCTATTTTGACAAGGTCAAAAAATTGATTAAGTAATGAGATTAACCCCACTACTTTATCATGAAGCCGTAAAATGGCCTTTTCCTTCTCATCCTCACTTAACTTATCATCCAGCTTAAGTTTCTCCACATAACCTAAAATAACAGTTAGTGGTGTCTTCAAATCATGTGACATATTGGATATCATCTTCCTTAAGCTGTCTTTTGTACTTGCGTAATCCGCAAATACCTTTTGGTTGTATGCCAATAGCCGGTTTATTTGAATGAGTAAAAACTGTATGGAATGCTGGTCTGTTTGCAATAACACTTTTTCAGCTGTCTTGTGCTCTATGATTTCTGCTAACTTTTCACTTATTTCATGTAAATGGTTATTTATTTTTTTTCGGGAAACATACTGGATTATATTCATGACGAGTAAGAAAGTAATCAGCACACTAAGCGCAAGGATCATAAATTATTCTCCTAATTTATATCCGATCCCCCAAATTGTCCGAATATACTGCGGGTTAGACGGATCCTTTTCAATTTTTTCACGAAGCCTTCTTATATGAACATTTATTACATTTTCATTACCATAATAATCATCTTGCCAAATAAACTGGTAGATTTGCTCCTTTGTAAACACTCTGCTCTGATTTGTCATAAAAAGCTTTAAAATATGAAATTCTTTGGATGTTAGCTGGGCAATCTTATCCTTCACCTGTACAGAAAAGGTGGATAAGTCGAGGGAAAGTTCTTTAAATTGGATAATTGCGGGAGCGGAATGGTTCGTAGCGGGAATATATTGCGTTGCTCTTCGAATCGCTGCATGCACTCTGGCAGTCAGTTCAATCATGGAAATAGGTTTACTGATATAATCATCTGCACCAAAACCAAGACCTAAAGCTTTGTCCAGGTCACTTCCTTTTGCTGATATAATCAAAACAGGAAGTAAGCTTTTTTCTCTGACTTTTTTTAAGATATCCATACCACTAAATTTAGGAAGCATTAAATCAAGCAGGATTAAATCGAACTCTTCTTTCTTAAAGAGAGATAATGCCTCCTCTCCATCAAATGCGGTAAGTACTTTAAAATTCTCCTGTTCTAAGTGATCCTTTATCAATTTATTAATTTCCCGGTCGTCCTCCACAAGCAAAATACGTTTTTGCATACTTCCACATCCATTCACTTCTTTTAACACAGCCTATCATATACGTTTTTCTATTACTGTATTTCGATACTATACACAAAATTCCTTCTTTCAAAAACCAAGTAGCTTGGAAATGTTTTACTTACATTTTATTAATATTAACAACGAAAAATAAAAAGGCATTAAGGCTAGAAAAGGTGGTGGAAAAATGCAGCAACAACAACAGCAAATTTGGTTTCCATTAGTTGCATCAATTGGTATCGGTGCAGCAGCGTTCTATAGTATGACCAGGGGGCAAGGTACGGGGCAAACCCTTCAACAATTTATACCATTGGCAGCAGGAATGGGTGGTAATCAGGCCACACAGATGCAACAAAATCAGCAAAACAAGCAACAAAATAAATTAAATTCAAATAACCAATTACAATAAAAACCCTTTTTTCACAGAAGGTTTTTCAATAAGAAAGTATATTTTTTTATAAAGAAAGCGACCATATTTTTAAGGCTGGTCGCTTTTTAAAAAACATTACTGGAATAACTTAATTATTAACTACCTGCCCCTTTAGTTAAATAATAAAAAGTCTCCTGATTTGGCAGCTGCTCTTGAAAGAAACATCTCACATTGATGTTTCAGGTGAAGCAGATGTCATAAAAAGAACTCCATCTGAAAAGCAGGAATAAATATTTTCGCCATATTCTTAAACCACTGAATCCGATCGTCTCCATAAAGGAAACGGCAACTGTGGATAAAAGGACCCGACAATCAGGGCGAGAACTCTTTTCTTCCATACTTGTAAACCTAATCCTGCAGCCGTATCATCTACAAATGACAGCAACAAGATCGAGATAATAACGGCAAATTGGATATCACCCCATCCCTAGGCATACATGCTTCCTAAAAGTCAAACTAGTGCAGCAGGATTGGCTTAAAGTTATTGGGCATATTAAAAAAATCCAACAAGTTTATTATTAAATTGTATTAAAAACAGTAAAAAAGGCTGTTTTTGACATACTATATTTTAGGTATGTTCCTAGGAGTGGTATCAATGAGGAAAATAAATAAATTAGCCGGCCTATGCTGGGACGGATTAACTTTAAAACATGTTTCTCACAAAGGGATTGTTATTCCTTATGTATTATTTTTTATTATCACATTAATTTTTGAGCTGTTTTTATCTGCTTTGTTCATTTTATCTTTTTTTCTATTCAGTACATATGGATACAATCCTAATATTCAATACTATATGAACGCTGTAATTTTGATTCTTATGTTAGTCATTACAGTTCCATTGCTAATTACAATAATGAAAGTACACAATAAGGTTTTTTTGAAAAAAGAATAAGTATACATCGTTAATAAATCAATGTTTGAATCTCTTATATAGGAATACTTCTCTATTGCTTAATATATTCATTATTGTGCTTTACCCAGTGTGTCTTTGTATGGAGCTACCCTACTTCTTTCATCTTTTCAACATTAGGAATAACTTTATTTATTTCTGACATGTCTATATACAAGAAGCCGCCTGGGCTTGGCAATTGATTTTAAGCACCCATTACTTTAAGTGTAATAATTCAAAAAAGGCAGCCTTAATCTATTGGCTTTCCATACCTCACTAAAACGTGCCACAATAGTTTTAATTCCTGAAGTACCTCCTTATGATCCCCACGTTCGCTCCAAGATGCCGGATTGCGTATTAAGTCCATTACAGCAGTTCCAATTATGCTCGCATCGATAACATTATTTTGTCCAATGAGTTTTGCTAAGGAGGGCATAGATGGGCCTCTAAAATCTTTTGGAACTTCTTCTATCATAAGTGCAAATCCCTTATGCCAATACAGTTGAATGGAATATTTAAAGCACAGTTGTTCTAAGATTCTCCCTATATGAGTTTTCTTAAAAGAAGGGTCTGCAACAAGCAAATCCACGTCTTCTTTAAGTGAAATACCTCCATGAATCTGGGCTTCAATATAGTGATTAAGATTTCGATTTGGCTTTTTGGTTGCTGGGTCTGTAAACGGTCGTTCAAGATTAAGCAGTAAATGATTTACTAATCTAACTGGAGTCAGATTTCTTTCACCAATTGCAAAATCTCTTACGAACGCCTCTTCTAAAAGAGCAGCCAAAATCATGTCAAACTCTTTATAAGTTCCCTTTTCTTTTGGGTCTTGATGCGAATCTAAATATGTATAGGTAGAACGATATGAAACCTTAGGGGATAGAAGAAAATAGCATGAACCAAAACGTGGAGAAGGTCCATCTGGGTGCAACATCAAATTCAATGCACCATATTTAGGACGATGGTTATTGGTTATGCCCTGCAGGTGATATGCACCTTCAAAAATTCTCTTCTCCCAAAGGTCTCGTTCACCACCTGGGTAAGCAGATACACTGCCGTTAGACAAACCTGTTTCAAACTGGCTCTTATATATTCCAGACTCTAACAGTGCTTCAGCAACACTTTTCTTAGATGAATCTGGCCTATCTGGGTGAAAATGTAATCCTATTCTTGCATGGGCCTTTAATTTATTTACAGCATTTTTAAATGTTTCATCCGAAATATTAGACATTTTTAATATGTGATTTATTGTCTTTTTAGCTTCATAGGTATAGTCCTGTGCATATTTTGTAATATTCTCCAAAGCTAATGATTGTGACCTTGATAATTCCATAAATAAATGAATCTCTCCTTTCATCGGATTAAATCAATAATTCAGCAAGGATTCCTTATTTTCCTTCTTAAACAAATCTGCCCCGTTTGTGCAATAAGAAAAATGCTGCCTGGATTGGCAGCATTAACTTCAACTCTTGATTTATGTACAAAGCTTTATATATCAACCAACGGGTTTAGCCTCTTTAATTAGAAACAGATTATTCTTTTGTAAAAAGCTTAGGGTCAATTTGGTCAATAACAGAAGCTGCATTATAAGAATACCCCATTTCAAGTTTGTCTTCATATGTTAGTTCCGTTTGACTTTCTTTTATATAAACTATCCAATCATTTTCTATCTCACTAATATTCTTTCCGCCACATGCTTGAAATTCGCGATATCCACCCCTATAATCAGGGTGTAAGGAGTAACTTGAGCAATCTTCTTATTCTGGTTATAATTCATTTTAATGCCTCCTGGTATTTGAGTAATGTCCTTTTCGCTTGCCGGCTTCAGGACTCTCTCATTCTACCAAGAGGTTATTTTTTTGTTCAAACTCCATTTTCCTTCATTACAGGAATGCTGCCCCGTTTGTTCAAAAAGAAAAATCCACCTGGTATGGCAGTCTCTGCAATAAATCCAGATTTTTATCTATCCTCTTTTAATGCACATTTTAGACGTGCGCCATGAACTTCCATTGTTCCTCGCCTTCCTGCTTTGCGTACAATTCCTTCCGCATTCAATTCATTTAAAAGGGCTGTCACTGTTTCACGAATACTGCCCATCATCATTGCTAATTCGTGATGAGTGATGTGAATATCAAGTGCAATCCAATCTCCCGGGCTTCTGCCTGACGATTTATCCCCAAACTTTTCTGTAAGTTTATTTAACAGGAATAAAAGGCGTTTCTTTACACTGCTATATGCCATATACTCTAATAACTCTTCGACTTCCTTTAAACGGCTGGAGATTATTTCAAGTAGTTTTAATGCAATACTTGGACTTTCGCATATTATTTTTTCAAACTGCACTCTATCTATTCTGCAAATAATAGAATCTTCCCATGTCTCAGCATATAAATTTTCAGAACCTGTTGTAAATGTACCAATCTCTCCAAACACATGCCCAGTTTCTAAAATATCAATTGTAAACTCTTTCCCGCTTTCAGTTAATCTATACAAACGAACTTTACCCGATTTGATTAAATACAATATCTTTTGATTCATATGAGGAGAACTAATAATGGTACCCTTTTTCATAACTTTTATTGGTGTGACCGGTTCATATTTCTTTAATTCTTCCAAGGCTAGATCCCCAAAAAGCTGTATTCTCGATAAATACTTAATCTTATCCATAGAGCCCTCCCAAAATTCTGCGGAATGTAGTCCAGACTACATACTCACTAAATTAAAAAACCTAGAATTTCTGTGTAGCATGCACGTCTATTATACAAAAGGAGGGAACTGTATGGATTCTGTAACGGTTACCATTCAAATTATTCTAATTCTAATTTTCGTAATTTCTATTTCGATGAAATTAGTGCATACCAAGTCAATGGTTAAGCACTGGAGGGAATATCGCTACCCCCTTTGGTTTATGCAAATAACTGCTTTCTTAGAATTATTGGGGGTAGGCGGATTGATTATTGGATTTTGGCTTCCTAAATTTATTTTGCTTTCGGGATCCCTAATTATTATTCTTATGCTTGGTGCTTTACATGCTCACTTCTTAAGAGCCAAACATAGGCCGATTATGGGGTTAAATGCTTTAACGATGCTTACTTTAGCTAGCGTAATCATCTTTATTCAAATTGTTAAGTAGTTAAGAATAGCTATGTCAATTATATATGTTACATGCACAAAACGGACTTTATTATGGGGGCCTAAGGCTTACATAAAATAAATAGCCCGCTTCTAAATAAAGAAACGGGCTATTATTTAACTCGAAGGTAAAAGGCAACTATTTTACTAAAGTACAGTTTTTCTTTTTTCTTAATCCTCAATTGTATATAAGTGTTTTCTGAGACATAGCCATTAAATAATATTAAAAATTAACGTATTTTGCCTGTTCAAGTTCTCTTAGTATTACAAATATTTCTTTCACAATCTATCACCATGTTACCTTTATTCGCCCTTTATATAGGGAATCCTTCTTGAACAAAACTGCCCGCTTCTACAATAAGGAGTTCAACATAAAAGGGCAATAATCCTGCTTGAATCAACACCCCCGATAGTTTACAATTATCAACAGCCTCTGTTAACTTATCTAAAAACTTTGATTATGTGTAAAAATTATACTTTGACATCGTACAAAGTATGGAGATTTATTTCAAAAAATAAAAATATGCCATTTGATATTTTAACTCATTTATTCATTGAGTTCATTAACTGGAAGAAGTATTCAGGTTTATGAGTCTTATTTAAACTATACCAAGAATCTAATGTATCGGGTGCAAATACATCTAATTTTTTCAGTACTTCCATCGCAAATTCCAGAGGAGCTATTCCTGATGCAGTAACTAAATTCGCATCAGATACCACAGATCCCACCTCATAGAACCTTTCTCCTTTATAGTTAGGACATACCATTTTAGTGTATTCTAAATTATTACTTGTATGCTTTCTAGTATCTAAGTATCCCATATTCGCAAGGGCCTCAATTGCACCACAAATTGCAGCAACAATAGTGCCAAGCTTTAAAGCTTGTCCAATTCTTTCCAAGATAGGTTGATGAATTTCTTCATTCCAAGTAGTCCCTCCTGGTAAAATTAAAAGATCTTTACTCTCAAGAGTACATTCATCAAGGGAAATATCTGGTTTTATGCCCAATCCTCCCATAGTAGTAATCATTTCTTTATTAGCTCCTACTGTAATTACTTTTAAAGGTTCTAAATCTTTTTTGAAATATCTTCCTGAGTTTAGTTCAGCAATTAAATATCCATATTCCCAGTCCGACATTGTATTAAATACATATAGAAAAACTTTTTTTGTTTGCATCCAATAACACTCCAATCATAAATTTTATAGTTTAATTTTTTACACATCAAAAGAAATCCCACCTAAAAGAACATACGTTCCCTTAGAGATAATTGTATACCATATTTAACCAAAAGTCTATTTCTTTTTCATCTAACCTGCCCCATTTGTTCAATAAGAAAAACTGCCTAATTTAGTAGAAAATCTTGAACACAGGACCCTATAGCTTGTGCAGAAAACTTCAAATGTTAATCTCTAAAATGTGTTGCGACACTAAAAAAAGGGCGCCCTCTTATGAAAGAATAAGCGCCCGTGAAAAATGAGATAATGTTCTCCTTTTATGCCTTGTTATTCAAAAAATTGTATACTCGGGAGAATGCTATTCTATTACGTTTATTGCCGTTGCTTCCTTTACAATAATAATACCGTCATATGCTTCGCTGGGTGTCATTTTAATCGTGTAAAACACCTTTGAAAACTTGTACCACGTACGAAAATCATCCCCGATATTTGACATCTTTTGCTCACTCGTGATGATATCCATTAATTCATCAGACGTACTCGCTTTTTCAAAATTAACATAGAAAATATTTGACTCCACTTCACTAAATGCATCAACTAAATCATTGTGATTCTCCAGTTTATAAATTTTCCGTTCACCAGAGTCGCCCTTTTTCGCCTGGAACTCGCTGCTGATAAAATCAGTTCCAATGGCAAAGTACTCTTCACCATATACCTCATCTAAATAATGCCCCATCGATTTGTAACCGGCTAACGATGCCGACGTTTTTTCAATATGCCCATTATGTCCGGTGACAAATATTTTATCGTGGCCACGTGCTGCTTCAAATTCAGCTATCCATTGTAAATTGTCCGCTAAATATTGATCACGAAGTTTCGTATAATCTCCTTCGTTTAAAAATAACTGCGTACGTTGTTTCATGTTTTTCGCATTTTGTAAAGCAAAGGCATAGGCATCAGCAGAAGATTGCTTCACGTAAGTCACTTCATTAGATTGCAGGTCTAAAATGATTTTTTCTATTGTTTCATCGATTTCATTCAATTGCTCCGTAGTTAACTCACGCATTTTATCATTTGAAATATGTGCCAAATGTAATGCATTTTTTTTGAATTCATCTGCGTTTACCACTTTATAATAATCAAGCACTCCTTTCTTACTGTAGTCATAACGCTGCATATCATTTCCATAAAAATAAACTTTATCATCCTCGCTCACAGAATCGTTATAATCATGCATCCATTGAACAAGATCAATCATTTGTTCCGTCTTATAAATACTATAATCAAGAGTGTTCACTGCCTCTTCTGCCGTTCCATTTCCATTTAAAATGAACTGATTAATTCGCTGTCCGCCTCCGAAATCACCTTCTAAGACAAAAACACGAACACCCTCGTTTTTTACAAGCACTTCAAAAACATCTCTTTTCAACTCTTGAAATTCAATGTTTCCGTGTGTTGCCTCCCCCAAACCGATTATTTTTACATCATCTGGAATATCGATTTGTTTAACGGCTGATATGTATTGATCTTCTTCTTCCACTACTTTGACACTCCCGCAGCCTGCTAATAAAACAAAAAGCGAAATGATTGTTAATAATAAAGAATCCTTTTTTAAAAAAACCATCTTATATCCCTCAAATAACTCTTATTTTTAAAAATACTACCATAAGTTTCTAAAAGACTCTTTTCCGAAAGATCTTCAACTAACCTGCCCCGTTTGTTATATAAAAAAGCAGCTACCTTTGTAATGGCAGCCTTATTAAAGTCTAAGTCTATTTATTTTCTATTTATTTTTCTTAGTTTTTTTGTCAAATAACCCCATAGCAACTGCAACCGCAATTCCGATTGCAACCCACCCACCAAAATTCATTACTCACACCACCTTAATATTATGTACGTATGATTTTATTAAAAGATTCATTAAATAATATCTCGCAGAATTCTTATTACACAAACCTGCCCCTTTTGTTAAATAAGAAAAAGAAGCCTGGTTCGGCAGCTGATCTTGAATATAAGCACCGACTCGCTTAATCACCAAAAAAATTTTAATTCCGTATTTAAGAATAGAAAGTAAAGTTAAAAAAAGCATCCATTTGTAAATGGATGCCAATTTTCAGTACACTTTGTTTCTAAGTCCTAGCAATCTGTTTGTGTAGGAGCTTATAAAAAAGACGCCTTCTTACAAAAGAAAGCGCCCGATTGTTGAACCTATCTAACAAAAGGTAGATGGAATAAGCAAGTGAATATTATCTAGATATACTTTATTTACTTCTTTTATTTATAAATTTTAGTTTAAGAACTAGAAATAAGAAATTTTTTAGTTAAGAAGATGTAAACCATGTTGTTGAATCCAATTTTTAATTTTTTCATGGTCAACTTGTCTTTCGTCGTATGTAATCTTTACTTCACCATCATCGATGTCCACCAAAGCTCTCTCAATGCCATCCAACTTCATCAGAATCGTTTCTAATGTTTGAATCGGCTCTTCATTTGTTGCTTCTTTAATAAAAATAGTTAATTGCTTCAATTTTTAATCCTTCCTTCCGAACATTTATTCTTTGAGCTTCTCGTTAGCACCTTCAAGATAAATAAGGTGATGGATCGTCACCATTACAGCGTCTAAACCTTCTCATAGTTTGAACGATTTTTTCATAATTCCATCTTATTTATTATTTTAATTATCCATTTTTCGCCACTGAATTATAGAATATGTAAATTTTTAAAAATTAACCCATTAAGATTTAAAAAACAATGAAAAATGACTTATAGTAAAGTACGAGGATATTGAGCTTATTCAATTGAAGAAACTTATTTTCATGGTAAAAAGAAAAAACAGCCTGATTAGCAGCTGAACATGAATATAAGCATTCTTGATTCTTTGCAGTATTAGGTAACCCAAAAGTATCGAATATATCTTACTCAACTAAGTACCTCCACAGTAAATCCTCCTGGGGCTTTAACATAGAATGTCCATCGATGAGCCATCTTAGGCGGCTTCACATCAAATCATCATCCTTCAATCGTTGATTGATCTCGTATACTCGTTCATTTACTCTCTTGAAAGAAGCCAATATGAAAGGACTTGGGGTCGTTGGCCTGAGTATCTTTCATCAAAGCTAGTAACAATCCGTCATCATCAGTCAATACAGCAAATGAATCGCTATTTATCCTCTTGGTTTGCAAGTAGAAATATTTCTCTAAGAACTCTCGTGCAGCAATAACGTCAGTGGCCGTAAGATTGATATGGTATAGTTTCATAGGGTACACTTCCTTATTAGCATAACTTTTCAAAACTATCTTACAAGCTTGATTTAGACTTCTTGCTTCTTCCTCTCTTTTGTAGTGAATAAAATAGCACAAACTTGCCTTTTTTCAATTATATTTATCCTGGAATATTCAACATTAAAAAAGCGTTAAACCCAAGTGGCTTAACGCTATACTATACATTTAGTTCAAAATTTTATTAAATCCATTCTTTCCCATGTTCACGAATGAATTGAAGTTCCTTTTGATAATGTTCAAAATGTCCTTCATCGATCATTTTTTGAAACGCCATATTGCCTTCGTTTGCTTTCCTTTGCATTGTTTTACATAAACCTTCTACTCGCAGCAGCACCATCTCAAAAAAACCATTTTCTATCCCCTCAATACCATAGGATTCAAAAAATAATCTAACTCTTTGTTTTATACGGTTGGCATCCTTTAATGGATCATAATAAACTGCCTTACCTGATTCAGTATGATAAAGTCTGCTTAAAGGAACGCAAGTGTATAGAGTATAAGCTATATCCCAAAGTCTTGGACCAGGAGCAGCAAGATCAAAATCAATAATCCCTACTGGCTTTTCGTGATTAAAAATGATGTTATAGATGGCAAAATCATTGTGACATAGCACCTCCATTGGCTGAGGTGTGTTTTCTATTGGCTGCCAATTCTCGTCGATAGGAAAATTACTCACAGCATCATGATAGAGACGAAGCATTTTCGCTATCTCTTTTAAAACACCATTAGACCACATATATTTTTTTAAAGGATAATTACCAGCTTCTCCTTCAATAAAAGTTAATATCTCTCTATCTTTTTCATCAATACCTAAGTACTTCGGTGCATAGTCGAATCCTTCACTTTCTAAATGCTGATACAACTTATGAATTTTTACACTATCAGGTTTTAATTCTCGTCGAACAGTATCTCCCGAACGGTATACTATCGAGACATTTCCTCCTGTTAGCACTTCTTCGTTTTCGTAATGACTTTTCATTAGAATTCCCCCTATTTAGGGACGTTATGACTGTGTCAATTGAGGTGTATTTTTACCCATAATGAAAAACAGATATATAAGGATATCTGCTTGGCAATGGGAATTTAATTGTCCACATCTTGTATCCCTTGAATGATTTCAGATAGACAAATAAACGCATCCTTAAAGACCAAGGACCGCACCCTGTCTCTATCCAATTAAATAATCATTTCAAGTTATTCCACATGTGTAATATAGATTCCCCTTTCTTTACATCTCTTTAAATTATATAATACCAAATATTAGTAATTAAATAAAACCGAATTCACACAATTTATCTGTAATTTTTTCAACACACCTTATTCAACAAACCTGCCCCGTTAGTTTAATAAGAAAAAAGCTGCCAGATTAGCAGCTTATCTTGAAATAAAAACCTGTCAGATAAGTATTTAATACTTGAATGAAAATCCTTCGCTCTTTTTTGCTCCTGTTTAAAGCATAAGATTATTATACTTCTAATTATTTTTATTTAACATTTTCCAAATTGGGCGGTCTCTACAAGCTGAACCCTGGAAAGCCGATGTTTATGTTATTTAGATATTGCCGAGCTTTTACGCTTTTTTATTGAATTAAAATAAATGAAGTAAAGGAAGGTGTTATTAACAAGATTAACCACAACTAATAATACAAGCCAAATAATAAGAGACGGCATCATCATCCATATTCCATTCCAAGGCACAACCCTGCCTCCTGCAAATATGGCCAAAATAGACGGTAGAAATAAAAGGATCAGCACGGGGAGTATAGTCCTTACTGATGCGAAGATCAGCTTTCGGCGAAATGCCGTAAGCCTGTTCTTTTTCTTCTTCAGCCGGTAGAATGAATACCCGCTCCAGAGGATTGTTCCCGCCATAAGAAGAATCATCGCTATTTCCATGTTTCGGCTATTGATGGCTGAAATTTCTGCCTTTCCTCCAACCATGATTTGGGAAACGCCTTTAACAAAGGCGGAATAATCAAGGAATGCGTTTATCCCTGTGTCAAACATCATGGTAATTCCAAGTTCCTTGTCTAAATAAACAGTTTCTTCAGCCTTGTAAGTCCAGAAAATTCCCGAGTGGGAGATCGACCTGCCCCAATCGGCTTCATTGGAAGCAAGCCACCCCATGCCATAAGGAGCGCGCTGCCCTGCAGTATGGTACTGTTCCATGAGATTAGGGGAAAGAAGCTGCGGATTATATTGTGCACGCATCCATTTTGCCATATCCTCGGCATTGGTAACCACACCTGCTGGGCCTTCTATAAACCATATCGGTTCGGCTGTACTTTTCGGGTTGCCGAACAACAGATAATGTCCCCGCGGAATGGCATCATTTTCATTGATTTGTTCCGTCAAACTGACACTAAAGGTGCCATTCATCCCCAATGGAGCAAAAATATGTTCTTTAAGGTATACAGAAAACCGTTTACCGCTGATCTGTTCCACTAACAATGCTAGATATTGATAGTTTGGGTTATGATAGTTGTATGTATCACCAGGATCATTAGCAAGCTTTACTCTGTCCAAAGATTTGTTTATCTCTTGTAATGTTTTAAATTGAACGGATTTCGTCATGTCGGGATTTACTTTATCATTAAGGCCACTAGTATGGTTTAGCAAGTTCCGGATCGTGATGCGAGTGATGCGATCGTCCGTGGGCGAAATGTCGGGAAAGTATGAGACATATGGAGCGTCAAGGTCAATCTGTCCCTTATCTGCAAGCTGCAATACAGCCAGCGCAGTCATGGATTTACTCAATGAGGCGATTGGGAAGGGCGTTCTTGAGGTTATTTCCCTTCCATCTGAATATGTACCATAGCCTTGCGTGTAAAACACATCTTCACCGTGGGTTATTGCCAGAGATACACCTGTAATATGGTTGACTTCCATGTTTTTCTTAATATAGTCATCGATTTCTTTCACAATCTCTGTTTTACTTTGAGCGCGGGCATCAGCAAAAGGCAATGCAGTCATTAGCACTGCCAGAAGCAAGCTGGTTAAGAAAGCGGGTATTTTCTTATAAGTGAAAATCATTTTAGCACTCCTTTTTCTTGGGATAAGGAAATACTAAAGTATAATTTTCAACTATTTATCAATTCTGCAAAAAAAGCTTGCTGTTACTTTTCCACCACCGCGGGTACTGTTTGCGACCTGTAAGAAGCCCTGATGCTTTTCACACAATATTTTACAAATATAAAGCCCTAACCCTTTGTTCTCATTTGCTTCCGACGCCTCGCCCCGATAAAAGGGGAGAACTGCCTTCCGTACCACTTCTTCGGAAAATCCGGAGCCATCGTCAGTGACCGTTATGGAAAAAATGCCATTGCGAACCGAGTAATGGACTTGAACATGGCTGGAAGCATAACGCACTCCATTTGCCACCAGATTTTCAGAAACCTGCATCACGAGATCCTTATCGATAAACAATTTTGTGGAATCTGCAGATCTGCATGAGTCGAAAGATTTGCCACTTTGGTCTGCAATTCGGCTGGCACCGTCTTCCAGAAAGTTGATTAGGGCATCCATTTCGATAATTTGTTTGTTTATTGGAAAATTATCCAACTTCTCAATAGAGTTCATGGCCTCTACATAACGCTCCATACGAACAATATGCATTTCCATTGTTTTGATGATATCCAGCAGTTTTTCCTCGGATATCCTTTTTTGCGGCAGATAGGTGGTTACAACCTCGATATATCCTTTCATGATGGACAGAGGTGTTCTCAAGTCATGGGCAAAAATCGCATTAAGCTGCTTACGTTCCTCGTTCAAGCGCCATTGGGCTTTAAAGTTACTTTCCAATTGACTGCGCATCTTTTCAAATGCACGGCAAAGCTCGCTCATTTCATCCCTGCTGTCGTAGGAAATATGGAACCCTAAATCATTTGCCGAGATTTTCTCTGACGCGTTCATCAGGATTTCCAAAGGTTTTTTCAGTTTCAGTTTGTAAAAGATGCTGGCCATCAAGACTAATCCGGTTCCTACCGTCAAAAGTATCGCAGCAATTTGAACAGTTAGAACCCAGTCGTTCCCATAAGGGTGATTGGCAAAGCGTCGCGTCATCTCTTCGGCCCACTCGAATTCGAACACAATGGCTGTTAAAACGAAAACTAAATATAAGGAATTTAGCGTGATGAAGGATTGTAGTATGGTCATATTATTCAATCGAAGATAGCCCATTACCTTTTCCATTTATATCCTACACCCCACACAGTCTCTATCTTGCTTCCGCAGCCATGCTCTTTCAATTTTGATCGAATACGCCTGATATGTTCAGGGATTACTGAGCTGTCCCCCTCTTCGTTCGTCCCCCATACTCTTTCATACATGCGTTCTTTGTCAAAAACCATACCAGGGTGTTTAGACAAGAGTTCTATAATATCAAACTCCTTTTTTGCCAAAGAAATTTGTATGTCGTTACAATAAAGCGCTCGCTCTGAATAATCAATGACAAGGTCGCCACTAAACTTAACCGTTGTCTTCTTTTGATTTCTCATTTCTCTGCGCAAATGGGCATCCACTCTTGCGCCAAGTTCATGGATGCTGAACGGCTTTTGAATATAATCATCTCCGCCAGCCTGAAAACCGGATATTTTATCAGCATCTTCTACACGTGCGGTAAGAAATAAGATGGGGCAGGAAACATAACTCCGGATTTTCCTGCAAACGTCAAGACCGTTAATCTCAGGCATGTTTATATCCAGTAAAATTATATCCGGTTGTTTTTCTGCTTGCCTTACCGCCTCATTGCCGTCCTTTGCGGTCATGATGTGATACCCGTTAACTTCAAAATAATCTGCCAGCAGTTTTCGCATGTCTGCTTCATCATCAATTATCAATATCTTTTTCATTGATCTTACCTGCTTCCCTAACGAATTTTTACTTCCTTCAAATTCTTTTCTTTTTAACCCTCAAGTTACAACCACAACATCGCTTCGATTTTTTATAGAACCAGCACTGCCCCTTTATCTTAAAACAAAGAGGTGCCTTAGTCCTTCCAATTGCTTCAACGGTGGTACCCCTTAGAACAATATATCATTTTAGGTATTTTATGATATCTTGTTATAATAGCACCATACGATTGAGTGTTTCCCAATAAGAAAACACAGATATAAAGTCAAGTAATCTCTTTATAAATTACCAAAATCCAGAAAGGAGGAGAGGAAAGTTTCAATTTTTCGAGCATTTAGGAAGCTTTACCAATTTTTTGTGGACAAGCCTATTAAAAAAGGAACAGTTTTGAACGAACATTACGAGATATTGAACGTTATCGGGGCTGGGAGCTATGGGATTGTTTATTTGTGCAAAGAGTTAAGAACAAACGAGAATAGAGTAGTCAAACAGCTTCGTCCAAGTAAGCGACGCAACCAAAAAGAGGTGGCGATGTTTGAAAATGAAATCACTGTTTTGGGTATGCTTAACCACAAAAATATACCGATGTTATTTGAAGCCTTTTCAAATAACGGACACTTATATTATGTAATGAGTTTCATTGAAGCGGATAATCTGGAAGACCAAATTTTTTTTAATAAAAAGACCTTTAACGAGGAAGAGTCTTTACTAATTCTTACTCACCAACTTGAATTAGTAGATTATCTTCACAAAAAAGACATTTACCATCAAGATTTACGTATTCCAAACATCTTAATAAAAAACACGGAAATTTTTCTAATCGATTTTGGTTTGTCAAAGCATAGAACTGACCCATTCCACTCTTCATCTAGTTCTTCACCTAACAAACAAAGAAATTTTCTGGAGATGAAACAACAGGACTACTATGATCTAGGAGAAATACTTTTATATTTGCTTTATACGACGTACTCTTCTAAAAACAAAAAAGCTCTTCCTTGGACAGAAGAACTTTCTTTAGAGAAGGAAACTGTTTATTTGCTAAAAAGACTGCTACAAATTAAAGAACCTTACTTAAATATTAGTGAAATTTTAACTGATCTTCATGCTGCACATAAAGCGAAGGAAAAAGTATATTAAGGAGGAAGATTAACTGCTGCTTCGACCCTTTCGTTTGTAGTAGTTACTTCCACTCATTGGAGATTGTTTATATCGCCGGTTGCTGCTGCTTCCTCGGTTATAATAACGGTTTCTTCGCTCACTGCTGCTGCCCCTTCGATAATGGCCATTTCTTCGCTCACTGCTTCCTTGGGAAAGTTGCTTAATTTGTTTCATTATTTTTTTAAACATTGTTTACCTCTCTTCTTTTTTGGCTTTTAGTCTAACATAATTTAAAGCTAAAACATATTCATAAGCACTTGAATTCAGTCACTAATACGAGGGCAGAAGATATTCCAACAGCAAGATTTTGAAATAATGGATATTATTCTGATCCTAAAATGACAGGAAGCTCTTTATATCCATACATAAATGTGCTAGAAATTAAACGAAGATGTTTAGAAGTGTCCAATTTCATAGTCGGTATCGCTTTAAGCATCTCGGTAATGCATATTTTCGCTTCTAATTTGGCAAGCTGTGATCCCAGACAATAGTGAACACCTGCTCCAAAAGATAGATAATTGTTTGGAGAGCGGTTGATGTCAAACACATCCGGTTTGTCAAATACGCTTTCGTCCCGGTTTGCAGATCCAATCCAAGCCATTACTTCCTGCCCTTTTTTCAGATTCATGCCTTTTAATTGTATATCTTCAGTGACGAAGCGATTCATACCGTGAAAAGGAGAACGATATCTTAGTACTTCATTAATGGCTGCAGGTATAAGAGAATGATCTCTATATAATTGGTTGAGTATATCCGGCTGTTCAAAAAGAGTGAGCATTGTATTGGCAATTAAATTTGTAGTTGTTTCATTCCCTGCAACAAGTAGAAGGAAGCAGAAACTTAATAACTCATCCATGGATAATGAATCTCCACCAACTTCTGCAGTCATTAACGTGGATATGATATTGTTTGCATGGTTAATCTGGCGATTTGAAATTTTTCGCTTAAAATATGTTTGCAGGTCAAGCATAGCCTTTTCTTGTTTAGCAAATAACTTGTACATTACATTAGGCGATGCGCTTTGTGTTCCCGCAACTAGAATATCAGACCATTCTTTAAACATCTTTCTGTCATGACTCGGTACTCCGAGCATGTCAGAAATCACGATTACAGGAAGAGGATAAGCGATTTCCGCAACCATATCTATTTTTCGTTTTCCTAGCAGCGGTGCTAATAATTCGTGAGTTATAGCCGTAATCCTAGGTTCCAGTTCTTGAATAGTTTTTGGTGTAAATGCCTGGCTTACAAAATTGCGGTACCTTCGATGGGTTGGCGGATCCATATCTAGCAAGGTTTGAACATTTCCATTTCTTTTTGAACTGAACAGCCTGAAATTTTGTAAGACCATTTGGACATCCTCATAACAGAATACGTCCCAGCAATTCCGTTCTGGGTCAAAAGAAACTGGAGCATTTTTTCGCATTTTTTTAAACCAATCATAGGGTGAGTTTGTTTCAGCCAATCCCCTTGGGCGCACTAATAGTCCATAGTTCATACGTTGTTCCCCCTCTCTCTCAAAACTCTCAATTGAAGCTTCTGCCTTACTAAATATTCTGTAAATAAAAATGAAATTCCTGTCTGTTAAACTAAACTATTCCGTTACAAGAAAGAGCTATTCTCCCTCTTGAAGAACAGCTCCCGTTAATTAAAAAATATTATTTAACTATTCAAACTCCAGCAAATCAGAAATAAATTCATTTACTTTACCTTTTAAAACTGCACCGTGCCCCGTACACAAATACTCAACATCGTATTTGGTAATTTTTTTTAACCCTTCTATAAATAAACTAAAATTGTGCTGTTCCCTCATTTCCTCGTTTTGAGACCATTCAGAAACAAACTGCTTATATTTTTCCCTCTCCCAAACACCTGTATCTACAGCATTACCACTCAATTGTTCTCCAAAAAAACAGATATGATCTCCGCAAAATAGCACTTTGCTTTCACGTTGATATAGGAAAACAGAACCTTTAGTATGGTGTCCCAGGAGAACACATTCTAAATTACTTACAGTTGGGCCGTTGTCTGGAAGTTTCATATTTAATTTGTTTCTAATATTTTCTGGAATTAACTCAACATCCTGATTATGAATATAGCCTTCAATTTCACCTAAAAATTGAATTGCTTCAATATGGTCTTTGTGACCGTGTGTGGCAATAAAATGAGTTATATCACTTTTAGAAATTCCTTTCTTTTTTAGTGCGGAAAACAGCAAGTGAGAATGTTCTTTCTTTCCTGAATCAATAAGAATAATATTATTGTTCTCGAGCAACAAATAGCAGTTATTATAAGAGTTCCAAGATTCATCCCATACTAAAAAAGCATATATATTTTTGGCCACTGGTTCCAAATATGTTTTCATTTCACTCCCCCATAATCAGCAATATTTTTGTATATTTCGCTCAATTTTTATTAATACCTTCTTTAATTAACTTCCCCTGTTAGTTCAAATAGAAAAAAGCCGCCTGTTTTGGCAGCTAGCTAGATCATAAGGTAATAACCCGTTAAAAAAGTATGTTAATCCAACTAAGCATTTACCATCCCATACGACTGCATAAAGAAGTAATATGTGCAAGATGATGTTTACCATGCCAGGCGTAGATTCCGATATTTTCACCTACTGAAACTTCTCCTGAATCCGGATGAATAAATGTTTTTTCCATATCAGCCGAACCTAGACTGCGTAAAAGATTGGTCCAGCGCTCGTGGAGTGCTTCGAGAAGTGAAAGTGAAATATCAATCGACAATTTATAATCAGATAGTTCCGCCCAATTCGATTCATCATATGGCTTAATTACAGGGGTTTCTTCCGTAAGAGCCAATTTAAAGCGAACATAGGCATTCATATGACTATCCGCAAGATGATGTATTACTTGTCGAACAGTCCACCCTCCTGTACGATAAGCTGTATCAAGCTTTTTATTATCTAAGTCTCTTACAGCATCTCGTAACAATCTTGGTAACTCTTCTAGCTCATTTATCCAAATACTTGTAACACTGTGAGTAATTTCACCATTATATTGAAATTGGCCAATTGGATATTTCAAATCCATCTGCTATTCCTCCTAAAGATCCCCTGATTTTTGCAGCTACCTATATTTAGGATAAAATACAGGTAATTCTCCATCAATTCCCTTAATTTTTTTTCAACTTGAAAGTTATAACTATACTGCACCTTTTGCTCAATATGAAAAAGCCGCCTGGTTCGGCAGCCGATGTTAACATAAGCACCTAAAGTTTTAGTACATGTATTCACAAATTTTGTTTTTCTGCATGAAGGCTGCCCCGTTTAGAAGATAAATATTAATCTTTAAACTCGCTTCTCCTTAAAGGCTTTTTTGACTCTTTCAATTTGGTCGAGATGTCCTTGTATATGTGTGACTCGGAATTCCCAGCTTCACCATAGAGAATGAAAGGGCTGCACACCGTCAATACTGCTTCTGCGGCTGGACGAAAGTCGCTGAATTATGGTGCTTTAGGACCAATCAACGCCACACCAAGAGGATTGCAACTTTCGCAACAGAACAATTTGGCCGATATGATACGTATCGTGCATCATGATATTGCTGAGTAAACGTTCAATAGAATACCTGTTAGCTGCATACGGAGTTTTTAACTTTTCATCGTCAAGGTCCGCAATGACCGTTTTTAATTTATTCATAACTTCATTAAGGCGCTGCACTGTCTGGGTCCACCCAATTTCGTCTTCTGGATCCCCCGGATTTCCAAAGGTTTCTTCATTGTCTTCTGCCTTATGCGGATTCTCTGTGCCCTTAATTCGATGGATTACGTCTTCATTCCAAAAAATCAAGTGGTTGACAATCTGCCAAATCGAATTGCTGATTCCCGAACTTGTCCATGCTGCCTCAGCTGCGCTGACTCCATGAAGCGCCTGATTCATGGATGCAAACCAATCATTCTCATGGCAATGCATGTCGAGTTGTTCTAAAAACATTTTGGTTACAACTTGCATACAAACATTCTCCTCACTGTTTAGTGTAATCTTTCAAAGTTAAACTAAAGTACAAATTAATCGGTCCTAAAAAGGTAAAAACCAAATTCAAATGGTCCCTTCCATATTGGACATACCTATATCTCCAGCCTCTAATTCTCTTCAACACGGCAGGGTATTGTCCGGGTGACGAAACACTAATCCTCAATCAATTTCAAAAAAGCCATTGATACGCATAAAATAACCTTCATTTTCGACTGTCGGCCATATAACGAAAAAATATTCTTATTGAAATACTCTCTTTTATTTTGAGAATACAACAAACCCATGATCACTATGAATTATTCGGCTCATCCAGCTTTTATTCCTTCTTCATGACAAATAAAGACCCTATAGGGCAGACCTTTTTAATTGTCTGCTCTATAAGGTACATTGGATCTTCCACTCACAAACTTTCCCGTTATTGAACAATTAACGGAAGATGCTTTATTAAACATTGCCTCCTCATAAAATTATCTATTCGGAAATGAGATATTTTTCTTTGAAGATTGGACTAAGCTCACTCCATACATCAAATTTATTACCATCTAAATCATAAAAAACAAAATTTCTTCCCGTGTGTCCTCTATCCTCGATCTCTCCAACTCTAATTTCACTATGCTTAAAGTCTTTATGTATTGCTTCTAAGGCATTTAATCCATTTACTTCGAATGTTAATGAAAAACGCTCATCACCGTAAATATCAAAGAAATTAGAGCTTTGATTTTCATTAGACTTCACAAGAAAAATGCTTTGATTAGCGATGTTTAAAATTGCTTTGTCTTGATCTTTGTAGCTTAACTCTGCTCCTAATTTATTTACATACCAATCAGAAGAAAGATCTACATTAGTTACTGGTATATAGGTTGTGCCAACTCTTAATAATTTCTCACCCATTTTTTGTCTCCTCTCACATTCCAAAATATTCTAAATTTAATCATTCAACAAAAAATCCTTACTTCCTGCATTAAGTAAGGATTTTATACTGATATATGCAACCGTTATTCAGCTACCTCCTCAATAAAAGAAGAGAATACACCCGATTACTTTGAAAGCAGCTTCATTGTACTTCTTTTCATAGTTTTACTCCTAACATCCTGATTCTTTTGTTTTTTTCAAATTGCTATTGATGTCAGGAAGGTCATTCACTTGTGAAAAAGGTGTTCTCAACTAAGTTACCCCTACTACCTGATACGGTAGTAGGGATTCATCAGGTATCCTATACGATTCGAATATTTTTCATTTAATTCCTGTTTTAATTCTGATAACAATAATACTTCCTGCTTTACTCAACACCCAACTCTTCTAAAATACTTTCTAATGTTTTCCCATCATGCTTTTCTTTTGGAGCCGGTGGATTTTCAACAAATTTGTTTTGCAGCTGGTAATTCTTTTGAACAAAGGCGATATCTTTCGCATCAACCGTCCCATCAAAGTTGATGTCAGCCGAACGGTTTTCGGTTTTCCAGGCCTTTTGGATTTCAATGGCGTCTAAAACATCAATGACTTGGTCTTGATTGACATCACCAGCTGTAATATCAATTGGATTAACATAATGATTTTTACCAAAGAGCTTACCTTTGTATTCAAACCCAATATGTTGTTTACTGTGAACCTCAAAGTGACCAGGAATCTTAATCTCCAAAGTATATGGATCCTTGCTTAAAGGAAGTTTTTCTACCCGGTAATTTAATCTATCCTCTACTAAAGAAGTAGCGTCCACTACAGTACTATCGGATTTTATAAATTTCACAGATCCTCCAACCTTTGACCAATCTCTGCTCTCAAGCAGACCGTTATCAGGATTACGGAATCCTTCCGCTAATACATAGCCATAAGCTGAATTATATTGTGGATCGACCTCTATCTTTTGGCCAGCATTTAATAGTGTACTTGTTTCATTTTGACCATTTATTAGAGTAGCAGTAGGATTAATACTAGTGCCAGTAAGGAAGGTTTCATCCGTAATATTAACTGATACTTCCACAACTGCAGTGTGGTCAAATGTCTCATTGGTCCCATTAAAGGTTACCTTCACCTCATCACCATTAACTGCAATTGCAGCTTTGTCGGATATTCCATTGGCAAGCTTGGCATCGATTAATTCCATTGACCCGAACCTATCTTTAAAGTTCCAAGTTACTTCTTTAGCATCACTTACATTATCCAAGATTACTTGAGCTTGAACCGTTTCACCTGTTTTTACTTTATTGATATCACTCTTTACATACGTAACAGGTGTCCCCTCCTTGACAAAGTAATAATCTTTCTGCACTGGTGAATTACCAGCAGAATCAAGTCCATTCATTGTAAATCTCAGTGCTTGTATAGATTCTTCCATAGCTATCTCTTCTGCCCATTTCCCATCTTTATCCATAGCGACAGGACTAGAAGGGAATCCCCATTCTCCCCACTTATAAATGACCGCATTCGATGATTGATCGATTTCGATTCCTGCATTCTGCATTTTTTCCACGAGTGGATCAGTAATCTGAATTTCAAATGGGTATGTTTCCTGCCCTGGTTTGTATTCAAGGAATGGTGATGGACCGTCGAGTGAACTTTCAAAATTCGGATCATCTATATCTATGAAGATGTCACGCGTTTCTTTTGTCACTTTCCCGGATGTACCCGTTGTTACAAATAACAATTTATAGTGACCAGGCTGTGCATAACTCTCTTCTTCTGCAATCGGCTGTTTGGAGTTCCCAGTGAATTCGTAATATCTTCCGTTAAATAGTCCTATTAAAGAAAGATCCCGATCTAGTGGACTGCCTTTTAAATTCACCGTTCCAAGGAAACCTATATCTTTCTCTGTTTCGCCATCTTGAAGGATGACATCCATTGTTTCCGCTGGTGAGCTTAAATTAAATCTAGCCAGAGCACCTAAACGATTATCAATCATCGTTCTTTCTTGATTTAAATATGGCGGTGTTATTGAAGGTGTCAGTAAATCTAAATAGTGTAACCCTTCCTTTGTAATTCTAAAATTAAATGGTATACGGTACTGATCTGATGAATTTTCTTTATTTGTGAGTGTAATGAATCCTTCATATAGACCCACTTTGGCTGTTTTCGGTACCGTTAAGAAGACATTCTGTTTCACTTCTTTATTTGCTTTTACTTTTATACTTTTGCCTGTACTAACGGAAACACCATTTTTACTTAGGCTGTTCGTTCCTTCCGCTGCATTTTCTTCAACAGAAACCGTAAACGTTTTGTTCACATCACTGCTATTTTTGAACCTAATGCTTCGATTTTCACGGACATAACTTCCTTCTGCGCCAAAGTGATTACCAAAGCTGATATCACCGGATGGATTATTAACCGTTACAAAACCAGCACCATCTGGAATGAGGGTTTCATCGGTCACCTGCATTTTCATATCACCGTGAATGGCTTGATAAGGGTCCACTCGGCCAGCCCCCACTTCATACAGGCTATACTCACCATTTAAAGGATCCGCCGTATTCATAAGAATCGTTTTAATATCGTCAGGGTCAAGATCTGGTTTCGAATCTAATAATAAAGCCGCGATTCCAGCTGTATGGGGTGCCGCCATTGATGTTCCTGAAAGACGTGCATAGGCATACTCATAATCTTCCTGATTCTCAGGGTCAATCATATAAGAAGGGTATGCAGAAAGCACACTCACCCCTGGAGCAACGACTTCTGGCTTCATATCATAATTATCATTGACCGGTCCTCTTGAACTAAAGTCTGCCAGTTTATCTCCTTCTGATTGGGTTTCTTTTAAATTTGAGAATGTAAGAGTTGTATCCCCTTGAGTGATCTTCGCTTTTAATTGCTCACCTGCTGCTTTGGTGATAGAGAATGCAGGAACAAATGCAGTCGATTCACCAAGGTTTTGACCAATCTGGCCGTCAACATTGTTATACATAATCACAGCTTGAGCACCATGCTCTTTGGCAAATTTGATTTTGTCAGCCAAGGCAAAATTCCCGCGTTGGACGAAAGCAATTTTTCCTTCAACATTTTTGCCTGTATAATCCTCCTGTGCACCTAAACCTACATCGACAAGTTCAAGGGATTGACCATCCAGTTTAGAAAATTCATCCGCAAAGCTTCTTCCCATACTTACGAGCTCAGTGGACCAATCCTCTGATACACTACCTGTAAACGTAGTCAGCTCAACGGGAACGTCACTCGCTCCAACCGTTAAAGCTAATGCAGCAGTACCTGGTGACCCGACTGTGTTAGAGCCTGGTCCGGAATTCCCTGCAGAAACAACTGCCGTTACACCGTTTAAAACGGCATAATTAATCGCTGTACTCGTTGGATAATTTGGATCATTTACCGCTGCACCTAATGAAAGGTTCATAACATCCATTCCGTCTTCCACTGCTTTTTCAATACCTGCAATAACATCTTCAGAGGTTCCGCTTCCATAAGGCCCCAGCACACGGTACACATATAGGTCGGCGTCAGGTGCTACCCCTATAACAGACACTTCACTGTCATTTTTATTTTGACCTGCGATCGTACCTGAGACATGTGTCCCATGGGATGTATAATAGGTCGAGCCTGTAAAGGGATTGATTTCAGGCTGATTCGAATTTTGCCAATCCTTATAGGATGTTTCCATTGGATCCTTATCATCATCAACAAAATCATATCCACCTTTATAAGCATCCTTTAAATCTGGATGGTTATAATCAATCCCCGTATCAAGAACAGCTACTTTAACACCCTTACCCGTAATCCCTTCCTTATGTAATTCATCAATTTTTAAATAAGGGATACTCTCAACAGAAGTGGTGACTTCTTTTTCAATATCTTTAGGCAGTTCTTTTTGAATAGGATCAACCGTAAAGGTGTGATTTTTATATACAGCATGGACGACAGCTGATTGCAAAAGGAGTGCTACTTGATCGGCTGGCAATGTCATGGCTACACCGTTATAGGCTTTTTTGAACGTATGGGAAATGGAACTTGAGATGCTTTTTGTTTTGGGATTCTCTTTCAGTAAGATATTTTGGATGTCAGCTTTAAACGTTTTATGTTCTTTTTCAACCTCTGCATCGGCTTTCTCTTTTTTCAATTCCTTGCCTTTTAAGGCAGCTTCCAGAACCGCTACTTTACTAGGCTTTGATTTAAACTGGACGATAACGGAGATTTCTTTCTGTGAGGATAGATCTTCGCTTTTGAAGCCTATCAGCCCTCCGTCCGTGTTCAGTTGCAGCTGTTCTAAGGCTTTTCTTTGTTCACTGTTCAAAGTGGATAAGATGTCTTCAGCACTTCGTTCACTTGCACCTGCTTCTGGTATGCTGAAAATTGAAGTTGCAGGTGAAACTAGCAATCCAGCAGACAAGGTAATCACTGCTGTTTTTTTCATTATAGAACTGACTTTCATATGTTTCCCCACTCTCTTTATTATTTTTATTATGCTTAAATACCCTCTCATTAGTGTTTAGAATATTCCAACACTTTCATTCTAGTTCCCTTCCTTCCTATTTACAATCGGGGTTTTTTTGTATGACGAAAGTATTCCTTGCTACGAAAAAAAAGACGATAAATAGGTTTATAGTACGTTTTCTGGTAAATTTATCCCGGTCGCAGCAGTTATGATTTGGGGTAAAGATCTAAATGGATTATCATAAAATCTTTTAATACTTTTCTCACTAAGGCTTAGATCATTTATAATTATCCAAGTGCCTTAGCCTAAACATTGTAAATATGCTATGTGGTGGATGCTCCTATAGAACTTACCTTTTTGATATTCATTCAACAGTTTATCTAACTGTTGACTAAGTCTAATTGTATCCGGGTGATTTAAACCTTTTTTTATACCTGAACGGATCATGCGATTACGTTTAAAGTTATTCTTAATTTCAAGTCTAGTTATATTCATTGCTTTCTCCTGGTTATAGTCTGAATGCAAAATAAGGCTCATTATTAAATAACGAATTAGTTCGGCTTTTGACAAATTACAACGTTAAAAAAATATAAGAAAACTTAATCTATATCGCTGTGAAACTTCAAGTTTACATTTGGCTGCATCAGCAAACGCCATCCTTTCTAATTAGGTTTTAGAAAGGATGGCGTCATTTTTTGGTGCGATGCTTTCTTGAAATCCAAGAATTAAACTGAAGCTAGGATTCTATTTAAAAATAGTAGAGCACCTTTACTATTAGTTATTATCTGGCTCTGTATCGTCATGGTAAGCAGGATCTGTTTGCTCTGCATTAAATGTCCAATCTACTTTTAACTTATCACCTTGGAATTGATTTTGATCTTCTCCATTGTCTACAAATTCAAATAATACGAATATTTTTTCTTTTTCGCCTGCAGGAATGCCATCTGGATATGGACCTGCAAGATTATCTATTTGAGTTAAGTCTGGTTGTTTAGTCTGTAAATCATGTAATGTAGTTTCTACAACAGTGTTAGTTGAACTGCTTGTGTTATACATGATCGTAACTTTGATGTGTTTTGCTAAATCATCCTGATTTGCTTTTCCATCCAATTGGGCATCATCAACGGTGTAACTTGTATCTAACAGTACTTTTCCAATATCTAATGTACCGTTGTTTTCAAGTGTAAATTCACGGTAAATTTCATCACCCGGCTTGATATTGCTAATGTTAACAACTGTACTAGGATTTAGCCCTAAATCCAATGTACCTGCTGCGAATGTGTTCTGGGTTTCGACTGAGTCACTAAAATAGGCAAATGTTCCTCCGCCGATTAATGACAATCCTAATGCTGCACCCATAACACCTTGACTTACCTTCTTTGTAAAACTCATTGTAAATCCCCCTTAAAATATTAAAATTATTATTAAACTCCTATGTATGTGTGTAGATACATGGGAGATATAACCTAAATCATCTTGCATTATTTACTTCCAGCTCTTTTTTCGCACTCAAGATGGTGCGCAATGAAGAAATTACCAACAATATACCCGGTATAATCAACAAAAGAGCTGACCCCGTTTTTGAAGCTGCAAAGTTCAATGCATACCCGATATACGGAATCGTAAAGCCAGTGTACTTTCCAACCACATCTTGTGCGGGAACAGACCATAAATCCAGAGCGTCATTATTATCGCCTTTGGTTTTATACCATGCTTGTCCATCCTCTTGTTTCACATCTGCAATTCTATGGGTAACGATCTTCTCTTCTAACCGGAAAGTAATAATATCACCTTCCTGATAATTAGAATGATCAGTTCCTAACTTGATTGAAATAATAGAACCCGTTTGAAAAGTGGGCTCCATGGAACCTGATAGGACTGCTTTGACTTGATATCCTAAAAAAGTCGGTTCTGAACCAGATATCCTTGAAGAAAGAACAACAAATGCTAAGAAACAGACGACGACCACGAAAGCGAATCCCAAAATACTACTTAGGCATCTCAAAATTATTTTCTGCATGTTCTACCACCTGCTCATTATTATTTGAACTCTGTGATGTCTCTTGATTAGATGACCCTTCAATAAGAGATTTAGAGTTTTCTTGACGTTTCTGGAATTGTGCAGTTTCCTGAGATTTTTCTTCCTTTGATTCCTGAGTTTTTTCTGTATGTTCCGGCGCCTGCTCATTATTATTTAACTTTTTTGTTGCCTCATGTTCAGGTTCAATCTGAATTTCAGTGCTTCCGTTATGTTGTTTCACTTGAGTATTTCCCTGGGAAGCTTTATCTTCTCGTTCCTTTATCTCCACTGAAATAGAGGAGAGGATCATTTCTAGTTTTTGAAAATCTATCTTTTCCCGTACTTCCTTTAACCTGTTTTCTACGTTGAGCAGCCCTTCAGAAACATAATCAAAGGTATGACCATTATCATTAGTTTGGTTATGATAGTCGGAAAGTTCATTATAAATCTGTTGAAGAGCCGTAAATTGCTGATACAGCTCCTTTTCGATAGATTCAACTTTAGTAAATCTATCATGTAACACCTGTAACGATCCTTCTGCTTGAACAGTATTAATCCGTTCATACTCGTGATACATCTGATCTGCAATTTCATCTGCCCTATCTTCTAGTAATTTAATAGTTTCAGGAAAAATAATTGCTGCAGATATTGTTATTGGTTTTGTTGAAACTTGGCTTGAAAAGGAAGCTTCTGTTTCTCCTATTACATGCAGCCCTAAATAAAATGACATGGAACATAAACAAGTAAGTATGATGGCTTTATGAATAGCAGCTTTTTTCATTTTTCACCCCCCTAAGCAAAATGACTTTATAGAAATCATTATTACTCATTTGTCAGAAAATTGTATTGAGAAATTTCCATTACAAAACAACGCTGAAATTTGTCGATTAGACCCGAAAACACTTAAAACACCGCAAAACCCGTCTGAAATTTTCTCAAATTTAATTTCTCTGGTTAATATTGATTTTGCTGAGACTTTTCTGAATAATTCTAATTGTTCCAACAAAAATTCAATAAGGGGTGTGTTTATGAAAAAGAAGAATCAGAATAAGATGAGTAAAAAGGTGGTTATTCCTGCTGTATTGGCTCTTTCAGTGACATTCGGGGGAATAATGCCAACCGTACCAGCTTTTGCAACAGATTCAACCAGCAATTCAACTATTCTCTTTAAAGCTGAAGGATTGAGTAAGCAAGAAGTTGTAAAGGCTTACCTCCAATCAAAAGTGGAAAATCCAGCTGCGAGGTCATTAACCAAAGGAGGGCAATTTAAAATTGTAAGTGAGAAAACGGATCGTGCGACAGGTACATACCATGCACGCACTGTTGAGCAATACAATGGTATTCCAGTATATGGTTCTGGACAAACTGTAGCATTAGATTCGAACAATAACGTATTTGCATCATTTGGCAAGGTCACCCAAACTTTGACTCGTTCAGCCATTCCAACTGAGGCATCCATTTCAGAAGAGCAGGCTATAGAAATTGTCAAAAATGACGTAGAATCAGAGATTGGTGAAGTGAAAAATTATGATGATATAGATTCTGAATTAACGATCTATCCTTATAAAGGCAAGTATTATTTAACCTACCTAGTTAAAGCATCTACTTCTATCCCGGCACCCGGGTACTACCATTACTTTGTGGATGCAGCAACAGGAGAAGTGATCGACAGCTTCAATAAAATTCACAGTGCTGAACCAACGGATCTTTCCCCAGTTACCGCTAGAGGACTGGACGTACATGGCGATATGCAATCTTTCAACGCAGGTAAGGATTCGGAAACTAAAACAAGTTATCTGCATGGTACTTCTGTTGCCAACAGCAATACTGTGCCAATATCGACTTTTGACGCTCGTCGTATAGATGAAACTTTATTCTTAATTTCTTCAGCAATTTTTGGCTTCACGGGATGGGAAGTTTCAACAACCAATACTAGTAACTTTTTTCACAACCCAGCAGCCGTTTCAGCCCATTTCAACTCTGATAAAGTGAACAAATACTATCAAAACGTTCATAAGCGTAACAGCTTAGATGATAAAGGGATGAAATTAATTAATACAGTTCATATTGGGGAAAAGTGGAATAACGCCGGCTGGAATGGAGAACAAATGCTATATGGAGATGGGGACGGAATTGAATTTGGTTCATTTGCAGGTGGTTTGGATATAGCTGGGCATGAAATGACACACGGTGTTATTGAGCATACGGCAAACTTAATTTACGAAAATGAATCGGGAGCGATCAATGAATCAATAGCAGACATCCTCGGTAATTTCGCGGAAATGTACGCAACAGGAGAGGTTGAATGGGATCTAGGAGAGGATAACACCACTCCAAACATTCCTGGCGACGGAGGACTTCGTTCGATGAGTGACCCCGCTTCTAAGAGTGTTAGCACAAAATATATGCCATCAGGGCGTTATCCGGATACCTATCAAGATCGCTACCAAGGTGAATTAGATAACGGTGGGGTTCATATTAACAGCGGCATTAATAATAAAGCAGCTTACTTAATTACTGCAGGCGGTACAAATAACGGAGTAGATATTACAGGCATTGGCAGGACAAAAGCGGAAAAAATCTACTACCGTGCTCTCACTTTATACTTAACGCCAACTTCCGGATTTAAAGAAATGCGTGAAGCAGCTATTCAAGCTGCTCGAGATTTGCATCCAGATAGAAATGGGCAGCCTTCTGCAGAGACCAAAGCTGTTATGGATGCTTATGCTTCTGTAGGAGTAAACTAAGAAACTTACATTTGGCCATGAATGAATTTAGTTCATTCATGGCCTTATTTATTGACATCCCTTTTCACTTTTCTACTTTTCAAAAAACACTGGGTCATTCTAACAACCCACTCAATAACATGATTATGTGCTAATAGTAACTAGTCATAAAGTTGAAAATTGTGGTACTATTGTAAAAATATTATAACTTATTACATAAAGTCATTTAAGTCGCATAAGGAGAGTATCACATGATAGAGGGAGAAATCATTAAATTTTACAGAAAAAAGGCCGGTCTTACCCAGGAACAACTTGGTTTTGGAATTTGCACTCTTTCCTATATCAGCAAGATTGAGCGAGGGCATACAGCTTGTTCTGCAGAGATTATCGAATTACTATCAGAACGTTTGCACCTCGACATAAAGAAAGAAATCCTTCGATTTGAAAACCTGGGGAATCAGCTCAATCAGTGGCATAAGGCCATTGTTATGCGGAGATTAAAAGAAGTAGATGAAATCAATATAGAATTGAAAAAAATCCCTTATATTAAATCTTCGAAATATGCCGCATTATACCAGCTGTTACAGGCAAGGTATTATATCATAAAGATGAATTATAAAAAGACATATTCTATTTTACAGTCTGTACAAAAAGAACACCCCAGCCTCCCCCCTTATGAGAGAAACCTGCTGAAGCATGCATGGGGAATATACTACATATGCAATTGTATTTCATCCAGAACCGAAAATCATCAAAAGGCTATAGAAGTCTTGAAAGAAATAGAAAAGGATGAATATGGAAATCCTGAATACAATTATGATTTAGCCGTTGCTTATCACTGTATCGATTCCAGAGTGATGGCTTATGTGCATGCTGAAAAAGCACTCCGCTATTTTAGAGAAACCAATAATTCCATTATGGCGATCACGGCAGAGTCGCTGATGCTTCTCCAGATTGGAAACGACATACACCTCAATCTAGAAGAGCTAACGGAATCCTATCATAATTTGATTCATCACAGTGAATTAGTGCAAGCCACTGATAAAAAAGGAATGCTATTAAACAATCTTGGGTTTGAACATTTTAGAAGAAAAGATTATGCTCATGCACATAAGTTTTATAAAGAAGCACTTTCTATGACTAATAAGCATTCCACTTCATATCTTCAACGCCTGTACAATTATTTGGAAAGCGGTCTTGCGGGAAAGATAATGCGTAAAACCTCAATATTAAGAAAAGCACAAGAAGGACTTTCCATGGCAAAAAACTTGGAAAACGAATTTTACCATCTATTATTCAAACTTTTTATTTTACTTACAGAGAATAATTTAAATAAGTATTACACCTTCTTAGAGAAAGATGCCCTACCCTATTTTATTACAAATAAGCATACGGTTTTTATAAACAAGTATGCCAAAGAACTATATGATCACTATATGGAAAGCGAAGATTTTCAGAGAGCGGCCCAAATTTCAAAGGTACTTATAGATCCAAATTAGGCTTACGATGAAGATGGCCGGAAAATGATCCGAACTTCTTGAGCTAAACCTTTATTAATGGGATTTAATATAAGTATATTGTTTTAGGAACATTAATGGACTGGGGGAAATCTTCTCTCAGCTAGTTTAGAAAGGGGTATGATCTTTCAAACAGACTTTCCATTAAGATATGGATTTTAGAACGAAATATTATTTTTTGAAAAAGTATTGATCGCCATGCACTATTCTATCTTTGCTGGGTGCATGCGGTTTTTTCGTGCAAGAAAGCAGTAATTAGCACATTCTTACATAGACAATTTGTAATCCCCGTTCAGAGGAAAATTAAACAAACTTTCCCGAATGATGAGGATTATTAATAAATCTGGTATGGAAGGAAGCTAAAACAGGTAATTCCCCTTTTCACTTTCTTCACTAAAACTTTTTCTTTAACAAGCAAGGATAGCTGCCCTCATTGTACAGGGCAGCTTTACTTTAAGTGAGAACATTCACAAAATCTTGTCGGTAAAAACTAATTCCCTGAAAATTATTGATTGATTTTTAAGATTTCTTCTTTTCTATATTAATGACAAGCTCTTAAGAGCATTATAAATTCCATGCTCATTACAACTATCCGTGATTAAATCGGCTTTCTCTTTAACTTCTGTTTCAGCATTTCCCATTGCGACCCCAATTCCTGATAGTTCCATTAGTTCAATATCGTTCATTCCATCCCCGAAAAAAACAATATCTTCCCGCTTAAATCCATTTTGTTCGGCGATTTTCAAAATGGTATTTGCTTTCGAACCTTCTTTAGGAATGACATCTAAACCAAATTTGTGCCAACTCACATATCTGAATTCTTCGATCGCGTATTTTTGAAGATCTTCTTGCTTGCAGAAAAGCATAGCTTGAACAATTGGGTTTCGTTCCCAATACAATCCATCATAGTCAGGGAACGACCATCCTAGACTTTCGTAAGCCTTAATTAACGACTCTCCAGGTTCTTCGAAATGTCTTTTTATTCCGTTCACTGTTTGGAACACAATCTGATCATTGTTTTCCGCTGCAATTTCAATAAGTTTCATAATAGACTCTTTTGATAACATTACTTCATGCGCTAATTCATGACGAACATATCCAAGTGATCCGTTGCATAAAACATATGTTTCAATTTCAAGCTCGTCAACGATGGATTTTGCTGAAGCGTAGTCCCGTCCTGTCGCAATGCAGATGTAATGGCCTTTTTCTTTAAGAGAAACCAAAGCTTGTTTTGTACTGTCGAGAAACTTCATTTCTGTCGTTAATAATGTTCCATCTATATCAAAGACAATAAACTTTTTATGCACTAACTTTCACCACATTCCACTACTATTTTTTATTCAATCTTTACCACCGTGTTAAACACCTTCAAAGCAGGGTTTTTAAACAGAATCTCTCTCCACAATATGATAAGGTATTTTTACTTTTTCTCTAGATTTTTTTATAACTAGGCTAAAAGCTTGCTCACCAATTTTCGTTAACTGATGATCTACTGTAGTAATCCCCATACCAATACCAATTGGCTGATTTTCTTGACCAATGATTGCTAAATCAGCAGGGATTTTTAATTGCTGAGACTTAGCATATAAATAAATACCACCAGCCACTTCATCTCCATTCGCATAGACAGCTGTGGGTCTCTCCGGTAAATGCAGGAAATGCTCCGCTGCTTTATATCCGTCTTCTAAGCAAAGACACCCTGAAATATGATATTTAGGTTGAAATTCACCAAAAACCTCCTTATATGCACCAATCATTTGCTTCGTGCTATTGCTTTCTATCCTAGCTGTTGTGAAAGCTACAGCATAATGCCCTTTGTTTTTTAATAATTGAAAGGCATCTAGATAAGAAGAATAACGGTCCATATAAGAACATCCAATTTCTTTGTGCTGTGTATATTCACAAGAAACGATAGAACCATACCCAGTATACGGAATGATCGTTTCCCAATCATTTGCTCTTGAAGTGATAATGATGCCATCATACAGCTTGCTTTTTAATTTTTTTAAATACTCCACTTCTTTCTCTTTACTATAGATTGAAGGAAGTACCGTAATCGAAAAATCATGCTCTAATGCCTTGTTCAGTATACCGTTTAATATCTGATCAAATGCTGGATTGTTGTTATATGGGAGAATAACGCCTATTGTTCTGGTTTCTCCTCTAATTAAATCAATCGCATTTTTATTTGGCGTATAGTTCATTTCTTCAATAACTCTAAGAACAGACTCTCTTTTATCTCTGGCAACGTGCTTATAATTGTTAAGGACTCTAGAAACAGTAGAGACAGATACACCTGCTAATCTTGCAATGTCTTTAATATTTGTCATCACATACCTCCCACATATATCAGGAATCAAGAGAACCTACACATTTACATCCAATTTCTGAAAAGCTTTTATAAAGTAAAGGAGGTTTCCATTGTATGCCCATCTTATCGCAATCCTGTGTTTTCCTACAATGAGTGTCGAATGTTCAATGTTTCTCATTTCTCCTTTAAACCAAAAAGATTTTTCAACATTTATTGGCTTGGTGCTTATTACATATAATCTTTTATTAGTTAAAAATAAATCACCATAGTAGATATTTTGTACTCCATCAAAGATTTCCAATAACCCTGTAAGGGTATATAGTACATGTTCATCTTGTTGAAGGTTAATCATTCTGTTCATTTCTCTTCTCCCTTCGTTGAAAATCAGCTTACTTTCAATCTAATTTATGAAATGCATTTCAAGTCAATAGAAAAATCAATAATTGCTAAAACAGCTACAAAGAGACGGATTAACTTTTTAATAAAGCTACCCATTATTAAACTAACATGCGCCTTGATTTTATTAGAAAAAAACTGACAAATTTGAAAACCTTTCTTCAATTACCTCTCGGTCCTGGCGGCTTATTTAAAGTTATCAAACTAAAAAACAGTAGGAAACGATTGCCTCCCACTGTTTTTGTAGTTTATTCAGCTGGTTTTCATTAATCTATTGGAATGGTTAACTGATTTCAATTCACTAACTAGTGTAGAGCCTAATAGCAGTATACCACCAAGCATTTGAATAATTGTCATTTGTTCTTGCAGGATAATTGCGGAAATCAATATAGCTACAAATGGGTCAACATAACTTAGCATAGCTATGCTCTGTCCTTTTAATTTTTCCATACCGGAGAAAAATAACCAAAACCCAATCCCTGTGTTGACGACTCCCAATATTAGAATAAAAGGAATAGAAGAACTTGATACTTCAAAGATGCCAAATCCTTCGGTAAGGAAAACATATGGCATTAACAGTAAAGTGGTTGTTCCAAGCTGAATGATGGTCAGCTCTAACTTTCCCATATCTTTAATAAATTTATTTAAAAGCAATAACGCAGCATAAAATGCTGCTGCGATTAATCCAAAGGAAAGTCCAAGAATATCATCTGATTCTGATGCACTCATGCCTTCACCTACAATCATTAACATACCTATGATTGCTGCACCAATACAAACCATTTTTTTAACGGATAAATGTTCCCTAAGGACATAGGGAGATAGAATCATTACAATCACAGGAGCAAAGTAATAACCTAGCGTTGCATTGGCAATTGTCGTATGGTCATACGATTGATAAAGAAAAATCCAATTTCCTCCCAATGCAATACCTGAAAGAATCAAAAATAAAGCATTCGTTTTTACTAAATTCCAAGGTATTTTTTTCTTCATCATGAAGAATACCAGCAATAAAAATATGCATCCCAGGAAACTGCTTAGTAAAGCACTTTCACTCGAAGCTAAATCAATATATCGGACCACCAAACCAATTGTACCGAAAGTAATCATTGATAATATAAACTGAATTTTAGGTTTCATCTTCTGCTCCTGCCCATCTGCGAATCAGCTTGTATTTCGCAGATTCTTATTATGTTTATTTAACTTCATTTTCAAATCTCAGTCGGAATGCAGACCCTTTCTTGGGGCGGAAACTAAAAGAAGACAGGTGCTTTTTTCATTATTTCACTCACAAAAAACAATTTTTATAGCTCCCCTTTCCTGCCTTGAATTTTTGATATTAATAACATATCATGGTGTCAGATATTACAAAAACGAATGTTTCTCATGATATATATGACAAAACCAGATGGGGAAGGAAAAGAAATATGAATATCCAAAAATATATGGCATTTGTCAGGGCAGCAGAATTCGGCAGCTTCACAAAAGCTGCCGAATCACTGGACTATACACAGTCTGGGATCAGCCGTATGATTAACGATTTAGAAACGGAATGGGGGGTTTCCCTTTTTGAAAGAGGACGTGCGGGTATCAGTTTAACTTCTGATGGCTTAAAATTACTGCCCCAAGTAAAGAGAATCTGCAATGAGTACAAAATCTTAATGACGCAAATCGAAGACTTACACCATATACAGTCCGGGATTATTCGTATTGGGACATTTTCCAGCGTAGCAACTCATTGGCTCCCTAACATGATCAGAGTTTTTAAGAAGGATTACCCGAAGATTGATTTTGAACTTCTGCTTGGTGATTACACAGAAATTGAAAGATGGGTTTTAGATGGACGTGTTGACTTCGGATTTGTACGGCTGCCGTCAAAAGCAGATCTTGAAACGGTTTTTTTGGAACAAGACCGTTTGCTGGTAGTGATTCCCCAAAACCATCCGCTTGCTAATTGTGAGAAGTTTCCAATTAGCGGCTTACTGAACAGTCCGTTTATGCTATTGGAAAAGGGAGCAAAAGCAGAGATTTCAGAGATTTTTGAGATGCACCATATTTCACCGCAAGTTAATTTTACAACTTGGGATGACTATGCCATTATGTCTATGGTGGAAAACGGGCTGGGAATCAGTATATTACCAGAATTGATTTTACAGCGTATACCTCACAAAATTATAGCGAAAGAGCTGGAAGTTCCTGCTTTTAGAAATATTGGTATTGCTGCCCGAGATCAAAAAACACTTTCTCTTGCTTCCAAGAGATTTTTAGAATATTTATCATACAGAAACACGGAGTGATAATACTATATTCTAAATTTAGATTAGCGAAAGCTTATTCAATTAACATGCCCGTTTAGTACAATAAGAAAGCGCCTTAGACTGCAGCTGGTTCTTTAAGTAATGTACCCTATAGATTATGTGTAATGGTTCACCATTTTAGCTTAAATGCCATAGCTTCAAGTATTACAAGGAAAGCTGCCCTCATATTTGAGAGCAGCTTTATCAAACTCATGTAAATTTTTTCTTAAATTTGATAACTCATATTCGAGAATATCCTTTATATGTTTATCTCCAACTATACTAAAATGAAATGTATTGGATTCAGTCCAATAAACGTCTCTAAAAGTAACCCCATTCTTAAGTTCAATTTCTAAAAAAACACGACTCCCATCATGTTGTCCATTAGTATTGAGGGTTTCTATATCTTCTAATTTTAAATTAAGCACGCATCTAGGAAATTCTCCTTAAAAGTTTGTGAGAAAGTATGGATTCTACCTCATCTTCAGTACTTTCAATATATATTTTTCACTAATTTACCCAATGGGTATAGTTCACCTGCTGTTTTTGCTGCAAGAGGTAAGAAGGAAAGTAAATAAAAAAATTACTTCCACGTTTTTTAGAATATTCATGGTTATTCCCTAAAAGAAATTATGAATTAGACAAACCATTTGTTGTATTAAATTCTATAGGGTAAGAGCGAACTCCTTCTTTCCGGTCTGGGACTACTTTTTAGAGGTGGTTATATTTTTGCGGTTCAACTCCAGCTTTTGCTGCATTATCGGCACCCTGTAATTATTTCTGCAAAGGTAATCTTCTGTAAATTCACTCTGGAAAGGATTGAGGTCATTCTTCTTCTTCTCGCCACTCTCCCCTATAACCGCTTTATATTGACCTATTAGATTATCAAAGATTTCATCCCACTTCTGCTTTAACGCATAATCCCTGCCATCAAACCCCATTCGGCTTCTGACTTTATGGTTCTTGAGCAGATTTATGATCGAAGCAGCGAAATCCTCCGCATTTCCAGGTTCACACAAATAACCTGTTACACCATTCTGAATAATGCTTTTAACTCCCCCCGCATTCGCACCAATTACAGGCGTTCCGCTGGCCATTGATTCAAGAACAACGTTTCCGAAGGTTTCTGTAGGAGATGGAAAAACAAACAAATCTGATGCTGAGTACACTTCAGCTAGCTGCTGGGCTGCTAAATAACCCGTAAAGGTCATGTTTTTTGGAGCTGCTTCCTGTAATTGTTTTCGAAGTGGTCCGTCCCCAACAATTAGCCAATGAATATCTTCTTCAAAATGAGGTGGGAGTAATTGCGCTATATCAGGGAGGATATCTACATTTTTTTCAGGTGCCAGTCTGCCTGCATAGGTGAGAAGGTATTTTTTGCTGGTGGAGTATTGCCTGCGGACTGATAATTTATCATAGTATGGGTGGAATAGCTTGCAGTCGACACCTCTTGGCCATAATTCAAGGTTTGTAAATCCATGCAGTCTTAATTGCTGCAGTGTTTCAGACGAAGGAACAAAGACTTTCTTAAAGGTGCTGTGAAACCAGGTCATGTATTTCCAAAGTATGTTTGACAGAAATTTGAGGTCATAGAATTCAAGATAATAGTCAAAGTCAGTGTGGTACGACCCCACTATAGGGATATTTAACTTTTTAGCGCAGTAAAGACCACTAAGTCCCAGATTAAAAGGTGTGGCAACATGTATTAAATCAGGATTAAACTTTTCAAGTTCCTCTTTGATATGAAAATAATTTGGAAAAGCCACCCTGCATTCTGGATATAGGAAAAAAGAGGCACTTTTGAATCTGCGAATATGGGAAGAAACATACTCATCTGATTGGCTGGATGGCGCAAATATTTTCAAGGTGATTTTCTGATCGCTTAAATAGTCTGTAAATCTTTTGAGTGTTTTCGCGACTCCGTTGATGTCAGGGTAAAAAGTATCAGTGAAGAAAGCTATTTTCATATGATCTTCCTTCCATTATTTTATCTTGGATGATATAAGGCCTTCCGATTGAAATATAGCTGATAGAATGTCTGCTGATGTCTCGAAGAGAGTAGCAGTTTCTCCCGTCAATTATAACGGGGGATTTCATTCTTTCTGTATATAACTCCAGCGGAAAATGTTTGATTTGTTCCCATTCAGTTGCAATAATAGCCAAGTCGGCATTTTCTAAGGCTATTTGTACATTCATCGTATATTCGATTGCATCTCTTAAAACCTTCCTTGCATTGGGTACCGCAGCAGGATCATATGCGATAACCGATGCGTTATTTTCCAGAAGTCTTTTGGCAATCATTAATGACGCCGCTTCCCTAACATCATCTGTATCCGGCTTAAATGCAAGACCCAGGAGAGCCACTCTTTTGCCTTCTAATGAACCTAATATATTTTTGGCTAGGCTGACGGCCAAGGTCTGCTGACGATTATTCACTTTGATTACGGATTCGAGAAGCTCAAATTTGTGCTGTACATTACCCGCTAATTTCACAAGGGCTTTTGTATCTTTTGGAAAGCAGGAACCTCCATAGCCAATTCCCGCCTGCAGAAAATACGGCCCAATCCTCTTGTCTTTTCCAATCCCATATGCAACTTCTTCAATGTTGGCTCCGGTTTTTTCACATATTGCTGCAATTTCATTAATAAAGCTGATTTTGGCAGCGAGGAAGGCATTTGATGCATACTTAATCATTTCAGCGCTTCGCATATCAGTCTTAATGATAGGTATTTTTAAAGGAAGATAAAGTTCCTCCAATTTTGCTGCTGCGCTTTTTGAATTGGTTCCTAATATTATTCGGTCACCGTTGAAAAAATCAATAATTGCAGAACCTTCTCGCAGAAATTCAGGATTGGAAACAACCTCTGCCTGGTGAGGCGGAGGCTTTACACTTTGAATAATTTCTTTGATTTTTTCATTTGTCCCCACAGGAACTGTGCTCTTTGTACAGACAATAACATCATTTTCAATACATATACCAATAGAATAAGCTGCTGCATGAACGTAATCCAGGTTACTTGTCCCGTCATGGTTTTCCGGTGTACCAACTGCAATAAAGATTATTTCTGCATCCTTATAGGCAATTTTAGGATTTACAGTGAATGCTAAACGGCCGCTTAAGAGGTTGTTCTTCAGCATCTGCTCTAGTCCCGGCTCAAAAATAGGCGATCGCCCCGTTTTAAGAAGCTGAATTTTTTCTTCCATAATATCTGTACAAATAACCCGATGTCCCATTTCTGCTAAACAAACACCTGTAATTAATCCCACATAACCTGTTCCTGCAACAGCTATTTTCATGCAACCCCTCCTTTATACTGACATTGTACTGATGGAAATTTAAACCTTTCTTTAGGACGTGTTAAACTATTGTAAAAAATATGTTTCAGCATTTCTGCCAATCTTTTTTTTCAATAAAAAACAGCCCTGATTGGGCTGTCCGTACTTGCTATTCCTCATTCTCCGATCCTTTCCCGCCAGCCAAAAAGCCACAGCAATGGGTGCATAAAAAATTCAGCCATGCGCTTCCCTCCAATGCATAGTCATCTCTAAGTTTCAAAATGTTGTTTTGGTTAATTAATAAACTGCCTTTAGTTTAAAAAGAAAGAAGTTGCCTAATATGCAGCCAATTCTTGAACAAAAGCACCCTTTAGCCCAATAAAGTTTTTACTTTTTTTATCAAAGTAATGGATACTAGGGTCATTTGTATAACGTTTAGCAGGAAAAGTATTTGTTCTAAGTATGGCGATGATATGTTTTTAAATAAGTAATTTCTATCAGACTGTGAAACAATAATCATATTCCTACTTCCAACATTTTCGCCGTCACTTCTTCGACTCTACGTTCTATATCCGACCCGTTCAGCTTTGGAAGCTTCAACTCACTTACAATTTTTCCGTCCAGCATAAACAGAATACGTTCCGTCCGCGCTGCAACCTTCGCATCGTGAGTTACAAGCATAATCGCAGTACCATCCGCATTGATTTCAGAAAAAATGTCCATTATTTCATGGGCAGATTTTGAGTTAAGGGCACCTGTTGGTTCGTCGCCGAAGATAATTTTCGGACTGCTCATCAATGCTCTGCATATACCCGCACGCTGAAGCTGACCTCCCGAAACCTGTGTAGTATCGCGCGTTTCAAGCTCCGCAATGCCTACCCTTTTAAGAAGCGTTCTTGCCTTCTCCGAAACTTTTGCGATGTTTTTTCGGTTTCCGCGAATTGACGGAAGAATAATGTTGTCGAGAATATTCAGACTTTTTAGCATGGTCGGCTGCTGAAAAATTAACCCCATTTTTGTTCTACGTATATCTGAAAGCTCAGTCTCCCAGAATGCCGATAAATCCTTGCCGTCAAAAACGATCTTTCCGCCATCAACACCATCGATTCCGCTTAAAGCAAACAGTAGTGTAGATTTTCCAGAGCCCGAAGGTCCCATAACTGCTACGAACTCACCCTCGTTTATTTCAATAGATACTCCATCGAGAACAGTGCGCTCTTCATCGCCCTCACCGAAAGTTTTTACTATATGCTCACCAATAATAATCTTCTCCATATGTCTACTCCTCCTACTCCTTTATATTTTCGGAAATTTTTATTTGTCCCGCGCTCGAGGTGCCGATCATGGTTGCAATAAGTGCAATGAATATCATCATCAACGGACTTAGCAGATATGCCGTAAAAGGATTGACCGTAAAATTAAACGTTGACGCTCCGAACGAAGAGATTAGCACGCCCGCAAGGAACTCTCCGAGAGTATTCGCGAGTAGGGTACCGAGAATAATTCCGACAATTAGAACGAAAACTGAACGAGAAACATACTGCGCCCTAATATCCGAGTTTGTAAAACCGAGCGCCTTCATAATGGCAATAGAAGGTCTGTCCTTTGCAACTAGCATTTTCATGAATAATATAGTAACCTGCACTGTAATAACAAGCGCAACAGTAACTGCAGCGTAAGATGCTATTTCAACGGATCTTATTGTCGAGCCGAGGGTCTGAGATACAAATTTATCTATATCTGAAGTCTTTGCAAAATCAAATCGGTCTGAATACTCCGCAACCTTCCTGTCGACAAGGGATTTATCCAAAAGTTCAACACAGAGGATGGTCCACATGACTTTCGCCGAATTGTCGGTGAATACAGCCTTTGCAGTTTTGCCACCATTCGTAACGTCGGAGTATATTCCTGTAACCGTGAGCTTTTTCTCCTTCCCTTCAATCACCAGCGTTATAATTTCGTCTATCTTTGTGCTCAGTTCACCGGCATTTATAGCTGAAAGCGCAATTTCGTCATCACGGGAAGGTGCTCTTCCCTCAGAATACTCTATTGGAAATGCAGAATGGTCACCAAGTTCAACTTTTATATTTTCTTCTAAACCGTTTCTCGCTTTTACTTTAAAGGTCTTTGTTGTCAAAACAGCATACTTGGAAACGGCGTCGTCGCTTTCTATCGTCTTTTCAATTTCATCGGTATTATCAGATGAATTGGCCTGAATACGCATATCGTAGTTTCCAATCCCCATATACTGAATGAAGCTTTTTGAGGAAATTGTGCTGTGCAGGTTCTGTGGAACAATAATGATAAATGCCGAAATCACCAGGACAATAAGTATTGTTGCGTAAAGTTTTTTTCTTGCTAGAACATCCTTGATTCCCAGAAAAACATTCGTACTAAACAGTCTGTTTCTAACTAAGGAAAAACGCTTAGCGTCATTTGTCTTTACCTGAGAAGTTCCAAAGCGTAAAGCTTCCGCAGCGGATATTTTCCGAAATCGTTTCAGCACACCATTGACATAAGCAATAATTGCCAGGAAAACGAGAAGGATACCGATAACTCCTAAGACATTCGCATAAGAAGAATTTTTACTTTCACCTATGAAAAGTCGGATATTTTCAAGAAGCACGCCTTGGAACATAACCGAAAGAATAAATCCAAGAATACTGCCTATCGCCGCTAAGCCTAAGTATTTCGCAAGATAAATCCGCTTTATGTCGGAAATACGCATCCCAATTGCCTTCATTACCCCAATTTCGCGGTAGTCGTCCTCTATTTTCGCAAGGAGCGTGAAGCGTATGCACATAAATGCGATTGTAACCACAAGTGCGCTTACAAGAAGAATAACTGCAATCATCATCCCGTCTGAAATAGCGTTCATCGTTTTGAAAAGCGTATAGGTAACGGTTGGTCCGTTCGCTTCAAGGCCTGCGGAAGCATAGGCTGTTTCAAATTCGCCTATCGCGGAGAAATCCTTTAATCTAAATTCAATTAGATATTCGATACTACCAAAGTCTTTTATTTCCGCAAAATCATTGTTGCTTACAAGAAATCGTTTTGACGCGGAGAGCGAGGAATTCATGGTCGAGTCACGGAGAAATCCCGCAACGGTAAATTCCTTCCCGCTGATTACGGCCTTTTCACCTACTTGGACTGTGCTATCTTTCATAAAGGTTACTGGAACATAAAGCTCGCCGTCAGATACGTTGTTGATGATTTTGCCGTTAAGGTCAAGAAGATAATCGAACTTTTCGTTCTGTAAGCTGAAGCCGTTGTCCTGAACACTATCTGCTAGCGAGTTATCACCTAAAATAATGTGAGCACCGTCCATGCCAAGAAATTCAACTACCTGATACTCTTCGACATTGTTATGTTGCTCTGCAAAGGATTTAAGTCGTGCTCTATCAATATCACCGGAATGCATTTGCATAAAATGTGGAGTTTCAGATTTTGTCATTAACGTGTCCAGTGCACCCGAAAGATTGACCGCCAGTATTACTGCGAGTGAAACAAGCATGGATGCTGCAGCAACAAATATCATTGTTGTAAATGTTATTGCTTTGCTCTTTAAAATGTCATTGCGGAGTATTCTGAAATACATAAGCCACCTCTTTTTTTAAGCTTTTAAATCGAATTCCCAAATTTATTCATTATTTACAGCATTTTCGCTACCAAACATTTGCATAATATTCATCAGACTTCCGCTTTTTGCACCGAGCAGCCTTTCTCCGTTGAATATAATTGCTCGTATCCGTGATGCACGCTCCTCATAGGTCATCTCTACCATATCATCATCAAAAACGGTATTAGCATATGTAACAATCATTTCCATACATTCATACGGGTACGGAGTATTAAATAGGCCCTGTTCAATGCCCTCTTGGATTATTCCCGTCAGTATTGGCGTAACTCCATTGATGATGACCTTTTCTATTTTCTTATGCATAAGGGCATTCTGTGGCTTGTGAATATGCTCCATAATTTCCTGGCTGCTTCCGCCACTTAAATTAATTGATATAACAACTCGGATAATACGTTCGACTACAGGAATACTCTCATCTGCAGCAATTTCCTGCGCAGAGCCTAAAAGACGAACACTATACCGGTCAACCAACGAGTCCATAATATCCTCTTTCGACTTGAAGTGATAATACAGTGTACCACGCGCAATACCGACCTTTTCGAGAATATCATTTGTACTCGTTCCATCAAAACCCTTCTGACCAAAAAGCTCATCGGCTGCATCAAGTATTTCGTTCCTGCGTTCCTCCGCTTCTTTTCTCATTGTTTCACCGCCTTTATGAACCGACTGTCTGTCGATTAAATAGTAACAGACAATTTTTAATTTTATATGGAGTGTTTGTAAATTTTATAAAAATTTCAAAATTTATCCTCAATAGTATTAGTGGAGTTTTCAAAAAAAGAACTGAGTTCAAAAAAAAGTGCGATAATCCCTCATGGATCACCGCATCTAATTTCTCCCCGGTCAATAAACGGTTAAAATCACAATATGATAATACCTGCTTGTATCTAAAAGCAAGAGAGGTTAACACAGTACCGTCCTCAATCATTAAATCTTCTGAAATTACACGAATAACTTCCTCCAAAACTGAGAAAAGCCATTCAAAGTAATGAAGAACCGTCTGGAAAATTAGAGATTGGAAAAGTTAAAACCCTAATTCATTTACCAAAAATATTGTCCAGCTATATTAAGAAATATAAAAATGTAAATCTATCGCTAATTACTGGTGTCACAGAAACACTAACAGAAGAAGTATTAAATCATAAGTTAGACGGATCATTCGTTATAGAATCAGACTTTCATCCCGATCTTGTTTCGCATGAAGTGTTTCAAGATTAGAACGGTTCCTCTCTTTCAACTCTTCCAGTGTGGATGGACGCTTATCTGAAATTAAAACAAGTCTAGTGAGGTGTATACAAATTACCCTTCATTAAGTAATTACTGACGAACATCCCTAAAAGCCACAACGATACCGCTTATTCTACCTAAAATAACCATAGCTGCCCCTGCTTATCCCCCTGGTAATCTCGCATTATTATTACAACTCATAGGAAAAAACAATAGCATAGGCGGCATTAAATTAAAGGTAAGGATGAAAGATAACCATCCAATTGTTAGGAGTATACCTTTACCACTTGTTCATCTTCCATCAATACACCTAGTGCAGCACCATAACCTTTACATTTATACCTCATTCTAGTTTTCGCTTCCCGACTTCAGGACTCTCTCATTCTAGCAAGGAATTATTTTCTTTTTCAAACTCCATATTCCTTTATTACAGGAGCGCTGCCTCTTTAGTTTAAAAAGAAAAATAGCTGCCTGATTAGCAGCTATTGAATATATGCACCCTGGAAACTAAAGTTATAATCCTTGCCACTCTTAGTTTAATGCTCCATCATTTCATGGGCAATGTCATGGCCATCCATTTCTGATGGATAGTAAGTAGGCCAATGGGTAACTTCCTCCAACAATTTTTCTCGGTCATCACCCCAATAAAGGTGATAGTGAGCAGCTTCTGTCGGATAGATACTATGATCACTAAACTGAATATATTGAGGAAGACCTTCAGCTTCTGCTTCTAGTTTAAATACATATCTAACCCCTCTATTCCCCGCATCATATGTTAGAATTTCATACCCATCATAGATATACTCACCAGTATATTCTTCTCCATTTTTGAAAAACGTTACCTTGTTCCCCTGAATCTGAATTCGTCCAACATTTGTTTGGTATCCTTCATTATAATATTCCTTATATTCTTTAGCTGTCATCTCACCCTCATGTTCTGCTTTATAAGTAAATACTTCGTCAAGCGTACCATCTTGAAGATATGGGTATACAGACTGCCAGTCTCCTTCCCAGTCGGATAAGGATCGATCCTTCACCTGACTGTCTTCAAAATACCCTTCATAAATTTTTGCTGTTTCTTCATCATGTGCATGAGTATGGCCGTGATCGTGTTCACCCTGTTCATTTGTCTGAGCTGCCCCCTCTGATGAAGGTTCAGATAAAGCTTTTGTTAGTTCCTCTAAGTTGTGCTGCATGAGAGTAAAGTAGTCCTCATTATTCTTTATATCTTCTTCTGTTAAAACCGATAAATTGTGTATGCGTAAAGCCTCTGCATCAATTTCCTTCCTAACTATGTCCGCCACTTTAGGAGTTATATTCTGTTCAAAAAATACATGTTTCAATCCATGTTTTTCAGCGGTCTTAATGATGTTTTGTACCTCTTTATGTGAGGGCTCGTTAGCAGGGCTCAATCCAGATACTGCGATTTGCTCGATCCCATAGCTTTTCTCCCAATAGCCATAAGCAGCATGAGATACAATAATTTTATTTTCAGGTAAATTTTCAAGTTGTGCACGGAAGTCTTGGTCTAAGTTTTCGAGCTTTCCTTTCAACTCCTCAAAGTTTTGGTTAAAGAAATCTTCTTGATCAGGTTTTAATTCAACTAATAAATCTTTTATATGCTCTGCAAGCTGAATAGAACGAATAGGATCCAGCCAAACGTGAGGATCTTGATCCCCATGATTATGTCCAGCATGCTCGTCCTCATGACTGCCTTCTTCTTCATGAGTGTGGTCACTCACGTGGCCATCCTCTCCTTCATGGTTATGTACATGCTTTTCCAAGTTAATACCTTTTGATGCTTCAAGTATCTTGACGTCATCAGATTGAATAGTTTCCGAGATTTTGTTTGCATATGATTCTAAACCTGCCCCATTATAAATAAAAGCATCGGATTCAGATATTTTTATCATATCTTTGGTGGTTGGTTCATATGTATGCGAATCTGATCCCGGTGGCAGAATAGACTCCACAGAAGCTTGGTCTTCTGCGATTTGTTCAGCAAAAAACTGAAGTGGATATACAGTTGTAAAAATCTTTAACTCTTTGCCAGATTCTTTTGGTTCCTTTTCACTTTCACTGCTGTTTGTAGCTTTTCCTCCACACGCAGCTAGCGTAAAGATGACAATAACTAAACTAAGTAAGCCTGCAAATTTTTTCAACAATTTTACTCCCCCTTTACTTTGTAAATATTTTATCGTAATGATTACGATTTGTAAATAGTAATCATTACGATTTTTTAGTTATAACCATTCAACTAACCTGCACTTCAGTTTAAATAAAAACCACGCGTGAGAACGCGTGGTATTCTCTGAGGCTGAAGCCAGACCCTAAATGGCCTCTGAAGGTTGCCAAATGTACTGCTGTTACTAGCCAGACCTAAAAAGGTCTTTTATTCAAAGTTTTGTTATTATTAATGAATTTCTTCAGAATGTTTTCTTATTATTTTCAATTTCATATTGCTTGCTAAATTGGTAAATAATATGACAGAGGTGATAGCGTGGAGGATAAAAATAATTTAAAACTCACAGCTTCCGAAATAGGCACTCTTTGGGGAGAATTTATAAATGGTACAATGACTGATGTTGTAAATAGATATATGGTCTCAATTATTGAGGATGAGCAAATCAAAGCCATTTTTGAGGATGCTATTAAGACATTCGGAAAACAAAAGCAACAAATTGTATCCTTTATACAGAGTGACGGGTTTCCAGTTCCAATTGGATTTAATGATTCTGACCTCTTCAATGGTAAACAGAGATTGTTTACGGATATATTTTGCTTGAATTATTTACATATCATGACGTTACACGGTTTACTGGGCCACAGCACTTCATTAGGTGTTTCTGTCAGAAAAGACTTAAGGGAGTTTTACGATTCCTGCAATACGGATGCAAAAAATATGTACCACCAAACAATTGAGTTATTACTGCAGAAAGGAAATTTTCAGAGAGACCCTTTGTTTTATCCTGCTAAAAACCCTGAATTTGTTTCCAGCCAGGATTTCACAGATGGATATTTCGGCAAGGGCAGAAAATTAGCAGCAACAGAAATTATTAGTATATCTTTCAACCTTAAAAAAAGCATTATGGCTAAAACCCTTTCTATTGCATTCAGTCAAGTCGCTCAAACAAAAGAAGTAAGGAAGTTTTTAAGCGATTCAGAGAAAACAGCAGATGGACAAATAAAAAAATTTTCAAAAATAATGCAAACAGACAATTTACCCGTTCCGAAATCCTGGGAAACAGAAGTGACAACTTCAACGGATTCACCATTTTCCGATAAGTTAATGCTGTATCATATTGGTTTCTTGTTCCAGGCAGCACAAAACTATCATGGGGCAGGATTAGCATCAGCAATGCGAACAGACCTTGTAACTGCTTATGAAGGAACAATTTTAAAAAATCTTATGGTTACAAAAAAGTGGTTTAACCTTATGGAACAAAATAGGTGGCTAGAACAGCCTCCACTTGCTCCTAATAGAAAAGAGATTTCAGAAGAAGTATAGAGAAAATGGAAAATTTCAAAGTAAACATCTTAAATAACCATCCGCTTTTATAAGCAGGTGGTTATTTTCTTGAAAGTGCAAGAATACTTATTTAACTGACCTGCCCCTTTAGCCAACAAGAAACCGCTTATTTTGGTTAGCTGTCTTGAACATAAGCACCCTTTGCTGTAAGTACTTTTCTTCACAAAGTGTGCTTTTATATGTTCATTGGCTCAATCTTCCCTTTATAAAGAGCGTTGTTGTCGATTAAGCTGTTTTTGTTTTGGAGTAGGAAATTTAGATTTGATATCGAATGAACACATTAATTCATACTAATTTTATAGTATTAACAAGTGAATCAGCACATAAAAACGCTTGGGTTTCCCCAAGTGTTTTGTCATTTACACAAAATAAACTGATAAAATTGTTCTACTGTTTCAAAGTAATATTTAGATTCTAATTTCATTTGTTCCTTGATTTCGGGAATACTGTGAGACCATCCAGCAGCGGCAAAATCAACATGACAACTTCTCGCCATCTCCAATCCAGGTTTTAGGTCATCTAACATTAGTGCTTCAGTTTCTTGAAGATTAAAGCGTTTTAAAATCTCCTTAATTGGATATGGATGTGGTTTTCTCTGATGTTCAGGAAGTTCCCATCCAAAGATAGCGTCTGGCACAAAACCACAATGAATAGAATAATCTCTTTCAATTCGGCTTCTCTCAGAATGAGAAACAACCGTCACAATTCCACCTTGTTTTTTAAATTCTTGAATTGTTTCTGCAAACAGTTCATAGAAGTCTGGTACAGTTGATTCGGTATATTTTTTCCATATTGCTTGCTGATATTTTTGCTCTTTCTCTGTGAATTGAATAATGTCTTTGCATAAAGAAGAAAAACCTGGATTGAAACAGTATCTAACAAAATCTTCAAAAGTAATAAGTTTATCACTTGGCCGCAAGTATTTAAGAGCCTCTACAAATGATGGATAGTGTATACCTGGTGTACTTTTTACCCCTGTATCATCGTGGTCTAAGATTAAACATTTATATTTTAAAACCATTATAATCTCCTTTTAAACTGTAATATCCTAATCATTAAACATAACTGTTTGAAGTTTAGGCAGAAGTTTCCACGCCGTTTAAGTCGTCAACAAAATCGGGTCTTAATGCGATATATGTTGAGGGTGTTTGTTCAGAAACAATTGAGTACCTCTGCAACATCAGTTTAATAATTTTTATCTTTTATCTTTTATCTTTTATCTTTTATCTTTTATCTTTTATCTTTTATCTTCTTTATGTATTAATCTAATAAAGGTAAAACACCTTAACTTAATACAGCCTAAGTATAATATTCCTGTATGTTCATGTCATCCTTCTTCTAATAAACTGCCCAGTTCGTATTATAAGGTCACCAGATATTTCTGGTTGACCATTTTTTATTTGGTCTT
>NZ_JALJRC010000140.1:0-257 GCF_024519925.1 Cytobacillus sp. Bac17
CACCTATCGTCCTAGAAGCAACAGGACATTATAATTCCTCTGTTGTTCAATACTTTTATTCCCTTTTCTCTTTCTTTCTCCTCCTTCCTCCCCTTCTTTCTTCCCCTTCTCCCCTTTCCCGTCTTCTTCCCTTCCCTCCCTCTTCTTTCTCTTCTTTTTTTCTCTCCTCTCCTTTCCTCCTCTTCCTTCTTCTTCTTTCTCTCCCCCCCTTCTTCTCTTTCTCTCTCCCTTTCCTCCTTCTTCCTTCCCCCCCCCCC
>NZ_JALJRC010000141.1:0-229 GCF_024519925.1 Cytobacillus sp. Bac17
ACCCGTGTTACCGCCGTGAAAGGGCGGTGTCTTAACCGCTTGACCAAGGGGCCAATATGGCGGAGAAGGAGGGATTTGAACCCTCGCGCCGGTTACCCGACCTACACCCTTAGCAGGGGCGCCTCTTCAGCCACTTGAGTACTTCCCCATATATGGCTCCGCAGGTAGGATTCGAACCTACGACCGTTCGGTTAACAGCCGAATGCTCTACCACTGAGCTACTGCGGAA
>NZ_JALJRC010000142.1:0-222 GCF_024519925.1 Cytobacillus sp. Bac17
GTCGGGTTCGTTAGACCAATAAAAACAGTAGATGATTTAGTATACAATTTTAAAAAAATACATCCATTAATAAAAGAAGTATATAACAATACCAAAAAGTAACTACTTGATTTAACGGGGGGTTGAGCTTAAGAACGGGCTGCTGTTTGCCGGTCTTTTTCTTCTTTAACAAAACCAGCTAATAGTTTGTCAATATTTTTCAATAAAAACTTAAAATATCTC
>NZ_JALJRC010000143.1:0-219 GCF_024519925.1 Cytobacillus sp. Bac17
CGTGTTCGGTATGGGAACGGGTGTGACCTTCTCGCCATCGCCACCAGACTATTTTTCAAAGACAAGTATTATTATATCGTCTTTTTATCATTTTTCAAGAGGAAATTTACTTTTTTTCGTTCCCTCAAAACTAGATAATGTATGAAGAAGAATTTGCCGAGTAATAACCATATAACTTGGTTAAGTCCTCGATCGATTAGTATCAGTCAGCTCCACATG
>NZ_JALJRC010000144.1:0-217 GCF_024519925.1 Cytobacillus sp. Bac17
GCAAGTCCTGACGCCGGCACCACTTCAACGAGCCATTAGCTCAGTCGGTAGAGCAGATTGCAGCATCAGTGAATTTCTTCATCTGAATAGCAATCTGTGACAAAGCGTTTAGCTTTGGAACATCTGACTGCACATAACAGGCTTTAGGAATTCTCATAAAATTATGAGCCATTAGCTCAGTCGGTAGAGCATCTGACTTTTAATCAGAGGGTCGAAG
>NZ_JALJRC010000145.1:0-209 GCF_024519925.1 Cytobacillus sp. Bac17
TACCCCCTCTAGGTACAAGCCAATCCTCCCAGAAAGGCAAAGAACGCCTTTCCGTTAGGATCTTCTTTTTCTTTTCTTTTTTTTTCTCCTCCCCTTTTCTTCTCCCCCCTCCCTCCCCTTTTTCCCTCTTCCCTTCTCTCTCCTTTTTTCTTTCTTTCCTCTTTTCCTCCTCTTTTCTCCCCTCCCCCTCTTCCTCTTTTTTTTTTTTT
>NZ_JALJRC010000146.1:0-205 GCF_024519925.1 Cytobacillus sp. Bac17
TGCCTGCCTGTCACGCAGGAGGTCGCGGGTTCGAGTCCCGTCCGGACCGCCATTTACATAATCTGCTTCATCTAAAATCGATTGGAAAATCGGGAAGAAGCCAAATTTTGCTTAGGCAAAATAACTTAATAAGGCTCAGTAGCTCAGTCGGTAGAGCAAAGGACTGAAAATCCTTGTGTCGGCGGTTCGATTCCGTCCTGAGCCA
>NZ_JALJRC010000147.1:0-202 GCF_024519925.1 Cytobacillus sp. Bac17
TCATGAACTCTTCATGGCGACCATTTTCTACTCAAGTTATCAATTTTCGGCTTCAGGAACCCTTCATGGCGACCTTTTTCTTCTCTGGTTCTCATTTTTCGGCTTCATGAACTCTTCATGGCGACCTCTTTCTTCTCTGGTTCTCGTTTTTCGGCTTCATGAACTCTTCATGGCGACCATTTTCTACTCAAGTTATCAATTT